>NZ_JBEPEQ010000024.1:0-58268 GCF_040300925.1 Micromonospora sp. NPDC000207 | reverse complement strand
GCACGCCGCGCAGCCGGTCCCGACGACGGCAGCGGCGGCGGACTCGGCAGAGCCCGCCCCGGCGACGGCGGCGGACGACGTGAAGGCCCCGGGTGTGGACGGCCCGGTGCCGTCGACGAAGGACGACGCGGGGGCCGTCGCCCCGGCGGTGGTCGGGACGAACGACGGGCGTCCGACGGCGGTGGACGACGTGGAGCCCGCCCCGGCGACTGCGGATCCCACGCAGCGGTCCGGCCCCGGGTCGGGCGACGACGGGCCGGTGCAGGCCGGAACCGGTCGCCCCGACCCCGCCGGCCGGTCGGAGTCGCTGTGACGTCGAGAGCGGACGGCGAGGAGTTCCGTGCGGCAGCCCGTCCGGGTGCGGGTGAGGTCACCGCGACGGTGATCGTCGACGCCCCGGCGGAACGCGTCTTCGCGGCCTTCACCGCCTGGGAACGGCAGTCGGACTGGATCCCCTTCACCAAGGTGCGGGTGGTGGAGGGCGACGGGGGCGAGGGCAGTCTGATCGAGGCGGTCACCGCTCTCGGCCCGGCCGTGCTGCGCGACGAGATGCGGGTGGTCCGGGTCGACGCGCCGTACGAGGTGGGTGTGGTGCACTGCGGCAAGCTGTTGCAGGGGCCGGGGGTCCTGCGTTGCACCCCGCTCGCCCGGGACCGTACCCAGGTGGTCTGGCACGAGTGGTTCCACCTGCCGGGTGGGGCCGCGGGCCGGGTCGCCTGGCCGGTCCTCTGGCCCGGCTCGAAGGTCAGCCTGACGCAGGCTCTGCGCAAGTTCGGTCGCCTGGTGGAGCAGGGGCGACTGCCCTGACCGTCGAGCCACTACCGTGGACCCTGTGGACGACCTGGTGATCGGGGACGACGGGCTGGCCCGCTGTGGGTGGGGGGCAGGCACCCCGGACTACGCGCGCTACCACGACGAGGAGTGGGGTCGGGTCCTGCACGGCGACGACGCCCTGTTCGAGCGGATGACCCTGGAGGCGTTCCAGTCCGGGTTGTCCTGGCTGACCATCCTGCGGAAGCGGCCGGCGTTCCGGTTGGCCTTCGACGAGTTCCGGATCGAGGCGGTCGCCGGGTACGGCGAGGCCGACGTGGACCGGCTGCTCACCGACGCCGGGATCGTCCGGAACCGGGCCAAGATCGAGGCGGCGATCGGCAACGCCAGGGCCGCGCAGGCGGTGCCGGGTGGGCTCTCCGCCCTGCTCTGGTCCTTCGCGCCACCGCCCCGCCCGGCTCGACCGGGATCGTTCGCCGAGGTCCCGGCGCTGACCGAGGCGTCCACGGCGATGGCGAAGGCGCTGAAGAGGCAGGGTTTCCGGTTCGTCGGTCCGACCACGGGGTACGCCCTGATGCAGGCCACCGGGATGGTCGACGATCACCTCGCGGGCTGCCACGTCGCCCCGGCGGCCGGGCCCGTGATGGGATTGACGTCATGACGACCGACACCGAGCACCGTGGCGGCGGGCACCGGTCGACCGACGAGGTCGACGGACGGGCCTGGGCGGTGCTCCTCCCGAGCGACAGGTACGACGCCGAACGTCTGGTGCACCACGAGACGTTGGAGTTGACCGGGCTGGACGACCCGGCCCCGCCGAGCTTCGGTGACCCGGTGGCGGTCCTGGCCGACGGGCCCCTCCGGCTGGTGGCGCTCGGGCGGGTGGGTGCGCCGACCGGTCGACGGCGGGAGGACCCGGACGATCCGCAGTCGGAGACCGAACCGGCGGCGCTCGTGGTGACGTACACCCGGCGGGCCTTCGACGAGCCGGTCCCCGCCGACGCGCTGACCCTCGACGGGCCGGTCACCGCCCTCGACGTCGCGGCCTGGCGGTCGCTTGCCGACCGGCTCGGACCGCCCCGGGACCGGCGGTCCTGGCTGGTCAGCCTGGACCTGCCGATCGAGGCGGAGACGCCAGCCGAGGCGGTCCGCATCTTCTGGTCGTACGTGCAGGAGTTGGGTCCCCGGGAACTGCCCGCGTTCGTCTCGCCCTCCGGGGACGAACTGGCGATGCAGGCCTTCGTCCTCGGCGTCGAGGCCAACCAGGACCCGGAGGAGGACGACGACTGACCGTCGCGCGTTTCCACAGACCGTGGTCGGGTAGTCCCGGGGCCGACCGACCTGCGGTAGGGGGATGCGATGCGGTTCCAGGACAGGGTCGTCTTCGTCACCGGTGGTGCCTCGGGTCTGGGCGAGGCCACCGCACGACGGTTCGCCGCCGAGGGCGCGAAGGTGGTCGTCGCCGACGTGGCCACCGAGCGGGCCGGTCGGGTGGTGGACTCGCTGCCCGACGCCCTCGCCGTCACCGTCGACACCGGCGACGCCGCCTCGGTGGAGGAGGGCATCGCCGACACGGTGCAGCGGTACGGTCGCCTCGACGTCGTGTTCAACAACGCCGGGATCGACGGCAGGCAACAGCCGCTGCACGAGATGGACCTGGCGAACTGGGAGAAGGTACGCAGGATCAACGGCGACGGCGTCTTCCACGTCCTCAAGTACGGCATCGAGGCGATGCTGCGCGGGGGCGGGGGCGCGATCGTCAACACCTCGTCGACGGCGGGTCTGACCGCCCAGGACAACATCTCCCCGTACACGTTCACCAAGGCCGGGGTGGTGGGGCTGACCCGTTCGGCGGCGGTGGAGTACGCGGCGCACAACATCCGGGTGAACGCCGTCGCCCCGACTGTGGTGATGACCCCGCTGGTGGAGAACTTCATCGCCAGCGCCCCGGATCCGGAGGCGATGCGGACCCGGATGGAGTCGTTCAACCCGAAGCCGGGCATCCCGACCCCGGACGACATCGCCGGGGTGGTGCTCTTCCTCGCCTCCGACGACGCCGCCTGGATCACCGGGCACACCGTCCCGATCGACGGCGGGTACGTGGCCCGGTGACGGGGGCCGGGGTCAGCGGCCGTCGAAGACGGGCTTGCGCTTCTCGACGAAGGCCTGCGTGGCGGCCCGGTGGTCCTCGGTGGCCCCGCAGATCGCCTGGGCCTGCGCCTCGGCGGCCAACGCCTCGGTGAGGGTCCCGGCGTCGGCGATGGAGAGTTGCCGTTTGATCGCCCCGTAGGCCACCGTCGGGCCGGCGGCGAGCCGGGCGGCCAGCTCCTGCGCGGCGGGCAGGACCTGCTCGTCCTCGTCGACAAGCCGGGTGAGCAGCCCCAGCCGGTGTGCCTCGGCCGCACCGACCGGCTCGGCCAGCATCAGCAGTTCGACGGCTTTGGCGTGGCCGACGAGGCGGGGCAACGTCCAGGAGGCGCCGGTGTCGGCGGCCAGCCCCACCCCGGCGAAGGCCATCAGGAAGCGGGTCTTCGGCCCGCCGATGCGGAAGTCGGCCAGCAGGGCCAGGGAGGCACCCGCCCCGGCGGCCATTCCCCGGACCGCCGCCACCACCGGCTTGGGCAGGTCGGCGAGGCGTGCGGCGATCGGGTTGTAGTGCGACCGTACGGTGGCCAGCGGGTCGGGGCCGTCCAGCGCTTGTACGTGTTCGCGCAGGTCCTGCCCGGCGCTGAACGAGCCGCCCGCCCCGGCCAGGACCACCGCCCGGCAGGTCCGGTCCTGCTGGAGTTCGGCGAGGGTGTCCCGGAGCGCCTCCTTGAGTGCCACGTCGAGCGAGTTCAGGGCGTCCGGGCGGTTCAGGGTGAGGGTCACCACGGCGTCGGTACGGTCAACGAGGAGGGGCTCGGTCACTTGTCAACGACCCTTCTGTCGGGGCAGGCGGACGCCGGAGTCGAGGCACTGCTCGACGTAACGGTCGGCGGCGGGACGCAGGCGGGTGGCGTGCCTGTCGAAGAAGCCGGCGGCCTTCGCGCCGGGCCAGCTCTCGGGCAGCAGCGCCGGGGGCAGCTGGGGGTCCCGGAACAGGAACGTACGCCACGCGTGCACCAGCCGGAACCGGGCCGCGTATGCCTCCTCGTCGGAGCTGCGGACCGTCACCCCGGCCAGCAGGGGACGCTGTTCGGTGATGAACCGGTCGTAGGCGCGGCCGATCTCGGCGAGGTCCCAGGCGCGGCTGACCAGCCCCATCGCGCCGGGGGTGCCGGCGGCGTGGACGGCGGTGAACCGCTCGTAGCGGACCCCTGCCTCGTCGAGGAGCAGGTCGACCTCGGTGGAGGTGCGGGTCGCCACCCAGAACTGCTCGTCGAGGGTGCCGTAGCCGAGGAAGACCAGGTTCGCGGCGAGGCGTTGCCGGTCGCGGCGACCGGTCGGTGGCTCCAGGACGAGCAGATCGAACCGTCCGTCCCAGTTGATGCGACCGGTTCGGTAGATCCGGGCCGCCGATTCGTCCAGTCGGCGGGCCGCTTTCGACGTGATCGAATACCCCGGTCCGGTGGCGAGTCGCAGGGGGTTCAACCACCCTTGACGGACCATACGGGAGACGGCGGTGCGAACCGCCGGCGGTGCGATTCCCAGCGGTGACAGTAATTTGACCAGGGAAGCGACCGGAGCGCGACCACCCCTGTTGCGGAGGTGGTCGCCGTAGAGGTCGAAGAGCGCCGACCGTGCCTGCATGACCGCACATTGTGACAGGCGTTCCCAAGATATGCTAGGTGCTGTTACATCCCTGCTGCTTCAGTTTGGGTCCGGCGGTGTTCATCAGGGAAAATCGTTGGTCGACACCCCGCGAAGGCTGCGGTGGTCATTGCGATGGAGGCTGTGGGGCAACCCACCGACCCTGGTGTAGGTCTGAGGGGAGACAACATGGCGGCGATGAAGCCGCGGACGGGCGACGGTCCGCTGGAGGTCACCAAGGAGGGCCGGGGCATCGTCATGCGGGTCCCGCTGGAGGGTGGTGGCAGGCTCGTCGTCGAGATGACTCCCGACGAGGCCAACGCGCTCGGTGACGCGCTGAAGGCAGCCGCCGGCTGACGAGGCGCGCCCGGTCCGGCGGCATTCGTCGTGCGGACGGTTCGTCGACCCTGAGTCACCGGCGACGCCGGTGACTCAGGGTTCTTCATCAACCCCGACGTGGGGCGCGTTCGTGCGTACCCGCAGCGACTCCTGGAGGTACGGACCAGCGTGCTTGCCTTCCGCCTGGTGGCCGAGCCGGAGCGGCTCGACACCCTCGTCCTGCCCATCCGACCCGACGACCGCACCGACGACGGGGACGCCCCCGCCGCCCTGCTGGCGACCCTCGGCTGGGAACCGGCCGAGGAGGTCGGCGCCGAGGCGCGGGCGCTGCTGTCCGTGGCCCGACTCCACGGGCGGGCCGGCGAGGCGCGGATGCACCTCCGTCCGCTGGGTTCCCCGGGGCGTCTGCTGCTGATCGGCACCGGGGACGGCGACGAGGCGGCCTGGCGGACCGCCGGGGCCGCACTGGCCCGCGCGGCCTCCGCCGAGGAGCACGTCACCGTCGTGATGCCTGCCGACGCCGTCGACTCGGCGGTCAGTGGCCTGGTCGAGGGGCTGCTGCTGGCGTCGTACCGGTTCCGGCTCACCGAGGCGGGCGACTCGCCGGCACTCGCCGGGGTGGACGTCGTGGTCGCCGACCCCGCGGCCCACTCCCGCAGCCTCGACGTGGCACGGATCACAGCCGAGTCGACCCGGTTCGCCCGGGACCTGACGAACACCCCGTCCTCGACGAAGAACCCGCAGTGGTTCGCCGAGCAGGTAGCCGCCGAGGTGGCCGACCGACCCGGGTTGACGGTGCGGGTCCGGGAGCCCGAGGAGTTGGCCGCCGAAGGGTTCGGCGGGCTGCTCGCCGTGGGCGGTGGCTCGGCGAGCGGCCCCCGTCTGGTCGAACTGAGCTGGCAGCCGCCCCAGGCGACCACCCACGTGGTCCTGGTCGGCAAGGGCATCACCTTCGACACCGGCGGCATCTCGATCAAGCCGGTTCCGGCGATGAAGCTGATGCGCAAGGACATGGCCGGCGGGGCGGCGGTGGCTGCCGCCACCCTCGGCGCTGCGGCGCTGGACCTGCCGGTCCGGATCACCACGTTGATCCCGCTGGCCGAGAACATGCTCAGCGGAGCGGCCTTCCGCCCCGGCGACGTCGTCCGCCACTACGGGGGGCTGACCAGCGAGACCACCAACTCCGACGCCGAGGGGCGGCTGGTGCTCGCCGACGCCCTCGCGTACGCGGTCGCCGAGCTCTCCCCCGACCTGCTCGTCGACCTGGCCACTCTGACCGGCGCCAACTCCGTCGCGCTGGGTAACCGGACGGCCGCCCTGTACAGCGAGAACGACGAGCTGGCCGGGGCGCTGCTGACTGCCGTCTCGGAGGCCGGTGAATCGGCCTGGCGGATGCCGCTGCCCGCCGACTACGTCGAGTACCTCGGCAGCGACCTGGCCGACCTGTACAGCGCCCCGACGCAGGGGGGCGGGTCGGTGACCGCCGCCCTGTTCCTCCGCGAGTTCACCGGGGACCTGCGGGACCGCTGGGTGCACGTCGACATGTCCGCGCCCTCCTGGGCGGCTGCCGCCGAGGCCGAGCTGACCAAGGGTGCCACCGGTTGGGGCGTACGCGGTCTGCTGCGCTGGCTGGGCACCCTCGACTGAGCCGGAGGCGGACCCGGGTCGGCGACGGCCGCACTGGCACACCGCCGGTGCCGGTCGGTGGCGAGCGGCCCCTGCCCGGTCAGCAGTGGACGGCGGCGAGCAGCCCGTGCCCGACCGGAAGGAGCGCCGGGATCCAGTGCTCCGACTCCCGGATCGCCTTGATCGTCTCGCGTACGGTCACCGTCTCGACGTCCCGGGCCGACGGGTCGCCGATCCGGCCGTCGGCGAAGGCTCCGTTGAGGACGAGGACGCCGCCCGGCCGCAGCAGCCGCAGGGCGGCGTCCACGCAGGCACTGAACCCCATCGCCTCGGCGTCCACGAACACCAGGTCGTACGCCCCGTCGGCGAGCCGGGGCAGCACGTCGAGCGCCCGACCGGCGATGATCCGGGTACGCCCGGGCGGGAACCCGGCCCCGGTGAAGATCCGGCGGGCGATCCGCTGGTGCTCCACCTCCACGTCGATCGTGGTCAGTACGCCGTCGGCGCGCATGCCGCGCAGCAACCAGACCCCGCTGACTCCGGTGCCGGTGCCGATCTCCACCACCGCACGGGCACTGCCCGCAGCGGCCAGCAGACGCAGGGCGGCCCCGGCCCCCGGCGTCACCGCCTCGACCCCCACCTCCTGGGCGAGACCACGGGCGGTACGCAGGACGAGATCCTCGGTGACGTACGACTCGGCGAACTGTCCGGCCTGCGTCGACGGACCACCGGGACTGCCGGGACTGGCGACCATGGCGACGGGGCACCTCCGGGCGGCGATGTGGTGCGGGGCGGGTTGGCGCTATGAGCCTAGAGGCGTACGCAAACGGGTGCAGCCGGGCGGTCGCCGGACAACCACTGACCCCACCCGGCGCATCCGTGCAATCCTGGAGGCGGTACCCCATCGGTCGCGACGGCCCGGTTCGACGCCGACAACCGCGGCGGGGGCACCAGGGGACACAAGTGGGAGGCACCGACGTGACCGACGGCTGGGACTGGCGCCAGCCCGGGACAACTGGGGCACCGGCGGGACAGCCGGCACCCGGTTCTCCACCGGCAGGGCCGCCGACGGGACCACCGTCCGAGGCCGGAGCGCCTTCGACGGGACGTTCCGATCATCCGACCGCTCCGCCGCCCGGCCCGACGCCGGGCGTACCGACGACGCAGCAGACTGCCCGTTCGGGCATGACGGCGGGGCAGCCCGCCGCCCATCCGGGCATGCCGGTGGGGCAGCAGACTGCGTATCCGGGCCCGCCGGTCCATCAGTACGGGGCGGGAGCCGCCCCAGGTGCTCCCTACCGGATCTCCGGCCTCCCGGGTGGTCCGTCGACTCCGGGTGCCCCGACGGCCCCCTACGGTGTCGCAGGTGCCCCGGGTGGGGCGTCGCCCTGGTGGTCCGACGCCCTGGCCGACCCGTGGCGGGATCCGTCCGCGCCGACGGCGGTGGTGCTCAGCGCCCCGTCGACCCGGGGCAGCGACCCGGAACCGGTCACCGACCCGGACGCTCCGGGCCGCACCACGCTGCGGCACCTCCTGGTGATCCCCCTGATCACCGCGCTGCTCGCCGGGAGCCTGGGCGGTGCCCTGGGCTACGCCTTCGCGGTACGCGGCGGGGCCGGTGCCCCCACGGTCCTGGGTGCCGGGTCCAGTGAGCCGCCCTCGCTGGCCCAGCGCCGCCCGGAGTCGCTGGCCGGGGTCGCCGAACGTGTCCTGCCCAGCGTGGTGACCGTACGGGTGACCGGGATCGGTGGGACCAGCGAGGGGTCCGGCTTCGTGGTCAGCGGGGACGGACACGTGATCACCAACGACCACGTGGTGACCGGCGGGTCGGGCCGGGCGTCGGTGGTCTTCCACGACGGCAGCACCGCCTCGGCGACTGTGGTCGGTCAGGACCCGGAGTCGGACATCGCGGTGATCAAGGTGGCCCGGACCGGGTTGCGTCCGGTGGAGTTCGGTGACTCCGACTCGCTCGCCGTCGGTGATCCGGTGCTCGCCATGGGTTCGCCGTTGTCGCTCGCCAACACGGTGACCGCCGGGATCGTCAGCGCGCTCGACCGGACCATGCAGGCCGGTGAGCCGGGTGGGCCGGTCCGCTACTACGCGGCGATCCAGACCGACGCGGCGGTCAACCACGGCAACTCCGGTGGACCGCTCGTCGACGGGGCCGGTCGGGTCATCGGGGTGAACTCGACGATCAAGTCGCTGGTCTCCGAGGGACAGGAGGCGGGCAACATCGGCCTCGCCTTCGCCATCCCGATCAACCAGGCCAAACGGATCACCCAGGACATCATCGGCACCGGCAAGGCCCGGCGTACGGTGATCGGCGCGCAGGTCGGTGGACCCGGCGGGACCAACGGCAACGGCGTACGCCTGACCGCCGTGGAGCCGTCCGGGCCGGCGGCCGGGGCGGGCCTGCGCACCGGTGACGTGATCCTGAAGGTCGCCGGTCGGCCGACGAACGAGCCGAGTGACCTGATCGCGTTGGTCCGCAAGTTCGCGCCGGGTTCGGTGGTGACGGTGGAGTACCGGCGCGGATCGGATCGGCAGGACGCCTCGGTGACGCTGGCCGCGGATGTCAAGTAGCGACCTTTCACCCCCTCCCCGACCCCCCTGTGACGTGCGTACCCTTGCCAGGACGCCGACGAGGAGGCTCAGGCAGTGTTCGAGAACCTGAACTGGTGGGAGATCGGGGCGCTACTGCTGCTGGCGCTGCTGATCTTCGGTGACCGGCTGCCCAACGTGATCAGCGACGGCCTGCGGATGGTGCGCAACCTGCGCAACATGGCCACCAACGCGACAACGGACCTGAGCCGGGAACTGGGCACCGACATCAAGCTGGAGGACCTGCACCCGAAGGCCTTCATCCGTAAGCACCTGCTCTCCGAGGAGGATGAGCAGGCGATCCGCAAGCCGGTGCAGAGTCTCTACGAGGACCTGCGCAAGGACGTCACCGGCGTGCAGGACGAGCTGAAGCAGGTGGCAGCGAACGTCGACCCCCGGTCGCCGGTCGCCACGCAGGCGCGGGAGACCACGCCCGCCCCGCCGGTGACGCCGGTTCCCGCTCCGCGTCGGCAGAACTTCGACGACGTCACCTGACGAGGTGCCCCCGCACCGTCACGGGTGCGACGTGCCCCCGCACCGTCACGGGTGCGACGGGCCTCTGCACCGTCACCGGTGCGGGGGGGGGTCAGCGGCTGGAGGGGGTGAGCCCGAGCGGGCGCCCGGCCAGCGACTCCCGGCGGACGGCGAGCCGGTCGGCGATCTGGGACAGGGCCTTCGCGGCCGGGGACTCCGGCTCGGCCAGCACGATCGGGGCGCCCGCGTCGCCGGCCTCCCGGACCCGGGTGTCCAGCGGGATCTGCCCGAGCAGCGGAACCTGCGACCCGATGGTCTGGCTCAGCGAGTCGGCGACGGTCTGTCCGCCACCGGCGCCGAAGATCTCCATCCGGGAACCGTCCGGCAGCTCCAGCCAGGACATGTTCTCGATGACCCCGACCACCCGCTGGTGCGTCTGCAGGGCGATGGCCCCGGCCCGCTCGGCCACCTCGGCGGCGGCGGCCTGCGGGGTGGTCACCACCAGGATCTCCGAGGTCGGCAGCAGCTGGGCCAGGGAGATCGCGACGTCGCCGGTGCCCGGGGGGAGGTCGAGCAGGAGGACGTCGAGGTCGCCCCAGAAGACGTCGGCGAGGAACTGCTGAAGGGCCCGGTGCAGCATCGGACCCCGCCACACCACTGCGGCGTTGCCGGCGGTGAACATCCCGATGGAGATCACCTTCACGCCGTTCGCCTCGGGCGGCATGATCATGTCCTCGACCCGGGTGGGTCGGCCGTCCGCGCCGAGCATCCGAGGTACCGAGTGTCCGTAGATGTCCGCGTCGACCACCCCGACGGAGAGCCCCCGGGCGGCCAGCGAGGCGGCCAGGTTCACTGTCACGCTGGACTTGCCGACCCCGCCCTTGCCGCTGGCGACCGCGTACACCCGGGTGCGGGAGCCGGGCTGGGCGAACGGGATCACCGGCTCCTCGGTGGCACCGCCACCGCGCAGCTTCGCCTGGAGCTGCTGGCGCTGCTCCTGACTCATCACCCCGAACTCGATCTCGACACCGGTCACCCCGGGGACCGCGCCCACGGCGGCGGTGATGTCGCCGCGCAGCTTGTCCTTGAGCGGGCAACCCGCCACCGTGAGGAGGAGCTCGACCCGGACCACCCCGTCGTCGCCCACCTCGGCGGAACGGACCATGCCCAGGTCGGTGATCGGCCGGCGGATCTCCGGGTCGTCGACGGTGGCCAGGGCGGCCTGGATGGCATCCGCGAGGGTGCTGACAGGTGCTGACATGCCCGCAATGCTACGTCGGCCGTCGTCAGGGGCCACGACCAGCGGGGGCGGTGTGCGCCAATCGACGCCCCCACCCGGCGAATCGAGTTCCTCACCCCGCCAATCGACTCCCTCACCCCGCGAATCGACTCTCGGCCCGGAGAAACGTCGCCCGGCCCGGAGAAACGGCGGCCCGGTCGGCGAATCGTCAGCCGTCCGGGGGTGGACGGGGTGGCCCGACCGGTGGGACGATCCCCACAGACGCCGCCCGCCTACGCCCCTTGAGGCAGGCGGCGTCTTCGTGCCCGTTCACCGCCCGCCCCCTGCGGTTGCCGGGGGTCGGTCACCCGTCGACGTCGTCGCGGGGCTCGTCGAGCGGTTCGCCGGACCGGCCTCGGTGCGGCACCCGGTCCTGCTGGCGGCGCTCCAGGCGCTGCCGTCGCTCGTTCGCCTCGTCCAGCTCCTCGGCCAGCCGCGTCAACTCCGAGCGGAGGAAGTCCCGGGTGGCCACCTCGCCCATCGCGATCCGCAGGGCGGCGACCTCCCGGGCCAGGTACTCGGTGTCCGCCTTCTGCATGGTGGCCCGCCGTCGGTCCTCCTCCAACGCCACCCGGTCCCGGTCCGTCTGGCGGTTCTGGGCCAACAGGATCAGCGGTGCCGCGTACGACGCCTGCAACGACAGGACCAGGGTCAGGAACGTGAAGGTGTACGGGTCGAAGCGCCAGTCCGGTGGGGCCAGCGTGTTCCAGCCCAGCCAGATGCCGATGACCACGGTCATGTAGACGATGAACATCGCCGTACCCATGCCCCTGGCGATCCCCTCCGACCAGTGGCCGAACGCCTCGGGGTCGATCCGGGGCAGGCGGAACCCGCGTGGCTCGCGCGGCTGGTCCAGCCGCTGCGGCCGGTGCTGGTCAGCCATGTCCGCCGTCCAGGGCCGGTCCGGTCAGGGTCGGTTCGGACGGATTGTCCCGGTCCCGCCAGTCCGGCGGCAGGGACTGGTCCAGGACGTCGTCGACTGTGACCGCGCCCACCAGGCGGTTGTTCTGGTCGATCACCGGCATGCCGACCAGGTCGTACGTGGCCATCCGGCGGGTGACCTCCGGCAGCGGGGTGTCCGGGCGCAGCGGGTCGATGTCGTTGACCACCACCCCGCCGAGCAGGTCGGCCGGGGGTTCCCGCAGCAGCGCCTGGAAGTGCACCATGCCCAGGTACCGACCGGTCGGGGTGGCCAGTGGCGGCCGGGCGACGAAGACCTGGGCGGCCACGGCGGGCGAGAGCTGGGGTTCCCGGATCCGGGCGAGGGCCTCGGCGACTGTCGCGTCCGGGGGCATGATCACCGGCTCGGAGGTCATCACGCTCCCGGCAGTGCCGGGGTTGTACTTCAACAGCTGGCGTACCGGGTCTGCCTCGCCCGGACGCATCAGGTCCAGCAGCAGGTCCTGTTCGGGCTGGGGCAGCTCGTTGAGCAGGTCCGCCGCGTCGTCAGGGTCCATCTCCTCCAGGACGTCGGCGGCGCGTTCCCGGTCCAGGGCGGCGAGGATCTCCACCTGGTCCCGCTCGGGCAGCTCGCTGAGCACGCTGGCGAGGCGTTCGTCGTCCAGTGCCGCCGCCATCTCGTTGCGGCGGGTGTCGGGAAGGTCCTGGAGGGCGTTGGCCAGGTCCGCCGGACGCATCTCCTCCAGGACGGCCAGCAGGTTGGCAGTGCCCCGGGCGTCGGCGACCCCGGTCAGCCCCGGGACCCGGTCCCACTCGACCTGGTGCAGGTTGCCCCGGCGGGACAACCTGCCGGTGTGTTCCCGGACCGCGACCCGGGTCAGCGACCACTCCCCGTCCCGGGCGCGTTCCATCGCCACGTCGACCACGCTCGCGGCCTGACCGTTCGGTTCGAGCTGCACCCGCCGGTCCAACATCTCCTCCAACACCAGCAGTTCGCTGGGGCGCTTCTCGAACCGGCGCAGGTTGAGGGTGCCGCTGCCCAACACGACCGCGTCGGCCTCGATCGTGGTGATCCGGTTGATGGACAGGAAGATGCGTCGCCGCATCGGCATCTCGGCCACCAGGCCGACCACCTCGGGCTGCTGCTGGGCGGGGCGGATCCGGGCCACCGCGTCACGGACCCGGCCCACCTGGTCACCGTTCGGGTCGAAGACGGTGACGCCGGCGAGGCGGGCGAGGTAGACCCGGTTCGGCGCGCTCACGGGCACCAGCCTAAGGGCCTAGTGTCTGTCAGCATGTCGACCCTGGCCTACGAGATCGTGGACGTCTTCACCGACCGCCCCTTCGCCGGAAACCCCCTGGCGGTGGTCTTCGGCGCCGACGGGCTCGCCGCCGAACAGATGCAGGCGCTCGCGATGGAGTTCAACCTCTCCGAGACGGTGTTCGTGCTCCCACCGACCCAGGTCGGGGTCACCTACCGGGCCCGGATCTTCACCCCCACCGCCGAGCTGCCCTTCGCCGGGCACCCGAGCATCGGTGCGGCGGTCACCGCCGCCCGCCGGGGGCTCTTCGCCGCCGGTCAGGTCGCGCAGGAGTGCGGGGCCGGGGTCATGCAGATCGAGGTGGGCGAGGACCGCGCCACCCTCACCGGCGGAATCCCCACCCTCGGCCCCGAGCTGGGACCGGAACCGTTGCTGGAGATGGCCGGGCTCACCAGCGACGACCACGTGGGCCCGGCGGCCCGGGTGGCCGGTTGCGGTCTGGAGTTCCCCTACCTTCCGGTCCGCCCGGACGCGGTGGCGCGGGCCCGGCTGAACTCGGCGGCGGCACGACGGTACGGAGTGGAGCACGTGAGCGTCTTCTCCTGGAACGCCGAGTCGCAAACCGCCCACGCCCGGGTCTTCGTTCCCGGGCTGGGTGTGCCGGAGGACCCGGCCACCGGTTCGGCAGCCCTCGGGCTGGGGGTGTGGCTGGTCGCCAGTGGTCTGCTCCCCGGTGACGGCCGTTCGACGTACACGGTGTTCCAGGGCGCCGAACTGAACCGTCCCTCGGTGCTGGCCTGTACGGTGACCGCCGGTGGCGGGGTGGCGTTGGGTGCCACCGTGACCGGGAACGTGGTTCCGATCGCCCGGGGCGAGATCGTCGTCCCACCTTTCGTGGGTTGAGCGCCGAGTCGGATGCGACAGGAGGCAGGCGATGACTGACCGGACGGCTGGGCCCCCCACCGGGCCCCTCGTCGACGAGGCGATGAAGAAGGCGGCAGTGGCCTGGGTGAACGTCCCCGGCTCTGCGGCGTACGCGCTGTGGTGTGTGGCGTCGGAGGGGGCGCTGGTGGTGGTGAGCGGGCCGGGGGAGCAGCGGGCCCCCGGGCTCGCCGACGCCGAACGGGCCGAGGTCAGCCTGCGTGGCGACCACGGCGGCCGGATCGTGACCTGGCCCGCCCGGGTGACCCGGATCCTGCCGGGCACCGAGGACTGGGAACAGACCGCCCCGGTGGTGGCGGCGAAGCGGCTGAACGCCTCCGGTAGCAGCGCCGACCTGGTGGCCCGGTGGGCCGCCGAGGGGTGTGCGCTGAGCCGGTTGTCACCGGCCGGGGAACCGTCGGCGGGGGAGGACCTGCCGGACGGCTCCCTGGCCGAGCCGCCGCGGGACGCCCCGGTGCTCCGGGCGACCCGCAAGCCGTTCCGGCTGCACCGGGTCCGCCGCCGCTGACCGGCGCCGCCCACCCCCGGGCGGGGAGCCGTCGATCCCGTCGACGACGTCGACGACGTCGCTGAGCGACTGCAACACCGGGCCGGGCCAGGCGATCTCCGGGTTGAACACCAGGTGCCCGGCCAGGTCGGGGGCGGCCAACTGGAGGGCGGTCAGCCCGGCCCGCTGTGCCCCGGTCAGCTCCTGGCTGCCGCCGTCACCGACGTACAGGCACTGCTCCGGGGCCAGGCCGAGATGCCGACAGGCGGCCAGGTACAGCGCCGCGTCCGGTTTGCAGCGCCCCACCTGCACGGAGAAGATCCGTACGTCCAGCAGCGGCCCGACCGCCAGCTGCGGAAGGAACGCCGGTAGTTCGTGGGTGCAGTCGCTGACCACCCCGGTTTGGATGCCCCGGTGACGCAGCGCGGCCAGGGTGGGCACCGCCTCGGCGCGTAGTCGGGTGTCGGCCCGGATCGCCAGGTGTCGGGAGGCGAGCGCCGCCCGCAGAGCGCTCGCCGAGGGGTCGACGCCGGCCTGGGTGCATACCCAGCGCAGTGTCGCCTCCGCGTTGCCCAGCTGTCCGGTGGCCCGTTCGTAGAAGGTCCGGTCCAGCACCTCCGCCAGCCGGTCGGTGGTGCACCCGAGCAGGGCTGCGGTGCCCCGGTGGGCTCGGCCGCGTTGGACGGCGTGGGTGAGGGTGCCGAAGAAGTCGAAGAGAACAGCCTTGAATCGGGGCACGGGAGATCGCTCCGGGCGTCGAGGGGGAGGGCCGCCGGCGGGTCGGGAAGATCGTAACCGAGTGGTAGCTCTCCGTCTCGTGTGAGGATTGCCCATCGTGCTGTCTGTCGCCTCCCGCCCGTCGCTGGACCCGGTGACCGCCGGGGCCCTCGCCCTCGCCGTCGTCGCGGTCTCGTCCTCGGGGCCCCTCGTCGCGTACGCCGCCGCTCCGGCCCTGGCCGTCGCCTTCTGGCGGAACACGCTCGCGCTGGCCGTGCTCGGCCCGTACTCGCTGGCCCGTCGGCGGGTCGAGTTCCGGGACCTGGCCCGGGGGACCGGGCGTCGCGAGGGCCTCTTCTGCGTCCTGTCCGGGGTGGCCCTGGCCGCCCACTTCGCCACCTGGATGCCGGCGGTGCAGCTCACCTCGGTGGCCACCGCCACCGCCATGGTCGCCACCCAGCCGGTCTGGCAGGGGCTCATCGCCCGCGCCCAGGGCCGTCGGCTCCCGGGGCTGGTCTGGGTGGGTATCGGGGTGGCCGTCTGCGGGGCGGTGGTCGCCTCCGGAGCCGACTTCGTCGTCTCGGCCAGCGCCTTCGCCGGTGACCTGCTCGCCGTGGTCGGCGGGTTGTTCGCGGCGGTCTACACGGCGCTCGGCGAACGGGCCCGGGTCAGCATCAGCACCACCACCTACACCACCATCTGCTACGGGGTCTGCGCCCTGGTCCTGCTGCTTGTCTGCCTGGTCGGCGGGGTGCCCCTGAGCGGGTACGACCTGGGCACCTGGGCGGCCGTCCTCGCCCTGGTGGCCGGTGCCCAACTGCTCGGGCACTCGATGTTCAGCTACGCCCTGCGGCGGGTCTCGGCGACCACGGTCAGCGTGCTGATCCTGCTGGAGGTGCCGGGGGCGGCGCTGATCGCGTGGGCCTGGCTGGGGCAGCTGCCCCGGATCACCGCGCTGCCCGGATTGGCGTTGCTGACGGTGGGGGTGGCGGTGGTGGTGCTCGGCGGTGCGCGCGTCGGCCGCCGGGTCGCCCCGGCACCGGTGCCCACGGACCCCACCCCGCTGGACCGCTGACCGTCAGGCGGACCCACCCCGCCGGACCGGCGACCGCCATGGTGCCGACCCGGGGACCGATGTCCGTGACGTCGGTTACCGTACGTCATGGCATACGACTTCCAGGTGACCGTGGACTCGTCCGGCCCCCACGACCTGGCCGAATGGTGGGCGGAGACGCTCGGCTGGCGGGTCGAGCCCACCGACGCGGCGTTCATCAGGGGTCTCGTCGACCAGGGGGCGGTCACCGAGGCGGAGACGATCGTCCACCGTGGGCAGCTGATGTGGCGGGCCGGTGCCGCGATCGTCCACCCCGACAACGGCCGACGGGTCCTCTTCCAGGTGGTGCCCGAGGGCAAGACGGTGAAGAACCGGGTCCACCTCGACGTCCGGGTGGGTGCCGACCGGATCGAGGAGGAGCTGGCCCGGCTCACCGAGCGGGGTGCGACCTTCCTGCACCGGGGCGAGCAGGGGCCGTACTCGTGGGTGACCCTTGCCGATCCCGAGGGCAACGAGTTCTGCCTGACCTGAACCCGACGGTCCGACAGCGCACCTTCCCGGGACCGGGCGGACCCCCTCGGCGGAGGGCCACCCGCTGGTCGGGCGGCCCTCCGCCGGTACGCGACGGCGGTCGGCGGTCAGGGGGCGCTGGTCGCGGCGGCGGTGGTGCCGAGGATCGCCCAGACGATGATCACGACGTAGAAGAGGATCGCGAGGACCATGAAGGCGGTGATGATCCAGCCGACGATGATGCCGGCCTTGGCGAACCCCTCACCGCTCTCACCGGTCTCCCGGATCTGCTTCTGGGCGATGTGCCCCAGGATCGCGCCGATCGGCGCGGTGATGCAGGACGCGACGCCGACCAGGGAGAGGATCAGCGAGGCGAGGGCCAGGCTGTTGGTCCGGGGCGCCGGGGGGTAGCCGTACCCGTAGCCGCCGGGCGGGTAGCCGGGGGCACCGGGCGGGTACCCGGCGGCCTGGTACGTGTCGAAGCCCGGGGCGGGCGCGCCGCTGTACGGATTGGCAGGGGCGGGCGCCCCGCTGTACGGATTCGCCGGGGCGGGCGCCCCGCTGTACGGGTTGGCCGGTGCGTGGCTCTCCCTGCTCACCGGGGCGTGCGCCTCCGGTCCGGCCGGGGGGTACGCGGACTGGTCGGCGGGGGCCGGTGAGGACGGCTCCGGGTCGGCGGGCGGCGCGGGGATGGACGCCTGCCCGGGGGTGTAGGAGTGCTGGGGCGCGATGAGGGTCGGGTCGAGCGGCGGGGCGGACTGCGGCTGCGGTGCCGACGACTGTGGCGTGACCGCCGTCGGGTCGGACCAGTTGTCGGGCGAGGGGTTCGTCATATGGGGTCTCCGTCGGATGCGGGGTAGCGCCGTCAGGGTAGCCAGCACCACTCAATTCGTCTGCGACGCTCCTCGAAGCTCGGTCAGCGCGCCACCGGGTGCCGCGTTGCCCGGGCCGCCGTGACCGGGCAGGATCGCGGTCATGGCGATTGACGCGCGAGCTGCGGACCGTTCCGGCAGCCGACCCAGACGGGACGCCAGCCGTCCCGGGTTCGCCCGACGGGCCCGGGGCCTCAACACCTCGGCCGGGACGGGACCGGACGAGCCGCTGGCGTTGCCGGAGCCGGTGACCCTGCGCCTGGACGGCAAGGTCGCGTTGGTGACCGGGGCGGGCAGCCCGGACGGCATCGGGTACGCCACCGCGCGTCGACTGGCCGACCTCGGGGCGCGGGTGGCGATCGTCTCCACCACCCGGCGGATCCACGAGCGCGCCGGTGAACTGGGGGTCACCGGTTTCGTCGCCGACCTGACCGACGAGTCGGAGGTCGGTGCCCTCGCCGACGCCGTGACCGAGCAGCTCGGCGACGTCGAGGTGCTGGTGAACAACGCCGGGCTGGCGAGCCGGGCCAGCCCGGAGATCCTCCGCCCGGTGGCTCAGCTGAGCTACGACGAGTGGCGGGGCGAGATCGACCGGAACCTGACCACCGCCTTCCTGTGCAGCCGGGCCTTCATCGGGGGGATGGCCGAGCGGGGGTGGGGTCGGATAGTCAACCTGGCGGCGACGGCGGGGGCGGTCAACGCCCTGCCCACCGAGGCGGCCTACGCGGCGGCGAAGGCGGGGGTGGTCGGACTGACCCGGGCCCTGGCGATGGAGATGATCGCCGACGGGGTGACTGTGAACGCCGTCGCGCCGGGAACCATCCACACCGCCGCGTCCACGATGGCCGAGATCAAGCAGGGGCTCGGCACCCCGGTCGGCCGCTCCGGCACCCCCGACGAGGTGGCTGCGGCGATCACCTTCCTGTGCTCCCCGGCGGCCTCGTACATCACCGGTCAGATGCTCGTCGTGGACGGCGGGAACAGCGTCCGGGAGGCGGAGTTCCGCTGACCGTCCGCCGGGGCGGGGTCCGCGTCGGTGCCGCCCCTCACCGGTACGACCCGGTGCCCCCGTCGGATCCGGCCCAGAACAACACTGCTACCCATCCGATGCAGCCGAGGACGTACAACGCGGTGAAGACGTAGCCGAGGATCAGCCCCCAGGTGGCCAGCCCGTCGCCCTGCTCGCCGCTGCGCCGGATCTGTCGTTTGGCCAGGTGACCGAGAACGATCCCGGCGGGGGCGAACACGAAGGCGAAGATCAGCGACAGGACGGCCATGACGTTGGTGCCGCCCACCGACGGGGGACCGTACTGCCCGTAGGGGACCTGTGGGGCGTAGGGGGGTTGCTCTCCCCAGTGCGGGTGTGACCCGTGCCCCGTCGACGGCTCGTACGGTGACGGCGGCTGCTCCCCGTCGGTCGGACGCCCGTCGGGCCGGTCGGATCCTGGTGGTTGGCTCACGCCTGCCCCCTCGACGCCTACGGCTCCCCGGTCGACGCTACCGCCGCAGCGGGTCGCCGAGGGCGGCTTTGCCGGCCTCGGGAGAGGTCGTCAGGGCAGTCGGGTCAGGCCGGCGGCGCCCCGTTCGACGATCAGGCAGCGATCCTCGACGTAGTCGATTCCGGCCTCCTCGGCGATCTGTCGGGCCTGCGCCGAGACGATCCCGAGCTGCAACCAGACCGCCGGTGCGCCGATCGCCACCGCCTCCCGGACCACCTCGACGGCGTCGGCCGCCGGTCGGAACACGTTCACCAGGTCGACCGGGTGCGGGATGTCGGCCAGGGTCGGGTACGCCGGTTCCCCGAAGAGCGCGTCGACGGTCGGGTTCACCGGGACGATCCGCCAGCCGTACCGCTGCATCTCGGCGGGCACCCGGTGTGCGGCCTTGCCGGGGTTCCGGGACGCGCCAACGACGGCGATCACTGCGGAGTCGGCGAGGAGTTGCTGGGCGGTACGCACCTGGCGACTGTAGCCCGCCGGGGCGCTCGCCGCCGGACCTCGTACCGCCACGGTGCGACAATGGGGGCATGGAGACGTCCACGTTCGTCTACGACGGCGACTGCGCGTTCTGTACGCGTTGCGCGGAGTTCGTCGGGCGGCACATCCCCGGTTCGTTCACCGTCCTGCCGTGGCAGTTCGCCGACCTCACCGAGCTCGGGTTGGGCGCGGCCGAGTGCAGCGAGTCGGTGTGGTGGGTCGGGGTGGACGGCACCCGGGCCGCCGGTCCGGACGCCATCGCCCGGCTCCTCGGGGCCAGCTCGGCGCACTGGCGGGCGGCCGGGGCGGTGCTGCGTCTCCCACCGGTACGCGCGCTGGCCTGGCCGGTGTACCGGTGGGTGGCCCGTAACCGTCACCGGATGCCAGGCGGTACGGCTGCCTGCGCGGTCCCCTCCGCCCCACGGGACTGACCCCGCCGCCGAGCCGACGCGGCCCCCGAGCCGACGGCCCGGCGGGACTGACGCCGCTGCGGAGCCGACGGCCCGGCGGACTGACGGCCCGGCGGGACTGACGGCCCGGCTATCCGGGCCGGACCGACGGGGCGGTGCCCCTGTCGTCGCCCGCCACCGCGAGGGACTGTTCGGCCACCGGGGCGGATGCCCCGTCGTCGGTCCCCGGTCCGCGACGGTCCGCGCCGACCAGTCGCCGCAGCCGGTGCACCGGTCGGACCCGTTCCAGCGGCAGGAAGGCGGCCATGGCCACCAGGTGCGGGGCGAACGAGATGGTGATCGTCGCCATGGTCACCGCGTGGAACGAGTAGAAGAACCCGACCATCGCCAGGCGCCAGCGTTCCCGGAGCACCAGGACCACCGGACTGAGCAGCTCGAAGGCGACGATCCCGATCTGGGCGACGATCAGCAGGTACGGCACGGCGGCGATCAGGTCGGCCAGTTCGGTGCCGCGCCTGATGATCGCGCGGGCCAGCACCGACCCGGTCAGCCAGTCCAGCCCGCCGAAGCGCAGCTTGGCCCAGGCGGCCAGGAAGTACGTGCAGATCACCGCGATCTGGGTGACCCGCAGGGCCCACCCGCCCGCTTCGGTGCGGGTGGCGTCACCGTGCCGGGCCCGACCGGCGGTGGGCAGCACGGCCAGGGCGACGAGCAGGGCGAACCGGTCGTGGTCGACCTTGCCGTAGCTCATCGCGATGATCATCCACTCGAAGTAGAGCAGGAAGACCGACCAGCCGAGGAGCCGGGGAAGTCGCCCGGAGGCGGCGAGCAGGGACACCCCGAGCAGCAGCCAGAAGACCATCGAGACCAGGGCGGGGGTGGGGGTGGGCAGCGGGAGGATCCGGCCGACGAAGAGCGGTTCGTAGAGACTCCCGGGCACGCTGACCCGGGTCCGGATCCACGGGGTGAAGAAGACCAGGTCCGCGGCGACGAAGAGATAGACCAGGGTACGGAAGGCCGCCACCCGGCCTCGGGGGACCGGCTCGGTCAACCACCGGGTCACGGGGTGCCCGCCTGCCACTGGACGACAGTCTCGTCGTGGTACGTCCCGGTCGGGCGGCCGTCGGTGATGCCGTGCCACCTGATGACGATCCGCACCTCGGCCAGGGCCGGCGCGTCGGGGTGCCGGTCGGCGTACGCGTCGGCCACCTCGCGGAGCCGTTCGGGCTCGGCGACGTACCAGCTCTGCTGCCCCTCGATCTCGGCCCGGCGGATGCCAGTGGCGTTCTGGTCGAGGTCGACGAGGGCCCCGTCGCTGTCGACGCCCTCGACCCTGGTGTCCGGGGCGGGCTCGTTCGGGGGGTTGGAGGTGGCGTACATCCGGAACGGCCCGAAGGGGAAGTGGTCGTCACTGCCCCAGACGGTGCCGGCGAGCAGCAGGGCGAGGCCGAGTGCGGTGGCACCCAGCCGCAGGGCCCGGCCCCGAGTGGTCAGTGTCTCCATGGGGCGCTGACGCTACGCGTAGCCCGGTGGTGACGGGTACGTCCGTTCGGTCGGTTTGTCCCCTCCGGTCCGGGAATTCACGCCGGTGCCCACCGGGAACGACGGACGGCCGAGCCGGTCCCGCGCGGAGCGGGACCGACCCGGCCGTCACCGGTCGACGATCAGTGCTGGTGCTCGGACAGCTTCTTCCGGACGTCGTCCATGTCCAGCGCCTCGACCTGCTCGATCAGGTTCTCCAACGCCGACTCCGGCAGCGCACCCGGCTGGGAGAAGACGATCACCCCGTCCCGGATCGCCATCACGGTCGGGATGGAGCGGATGTCGAACTTGGCCCCGAGTTCCTGTTGGGCCTCGGTGTCCACCTTGCCGAAGACGATGTTCGGGTGCTTCTCCGAGGAGCGCTCGTAGAGCGGAGCGAACCGCTTGCACGGGCCACACCACTCGGCCCAGAAGTCGACGAGCACGATGCCGTCCTTGCCGGTCACCTCGTCGAAGTTCGCCGTGGTCAGCTCAACGGTTGCCATTGCCTCTCCGATCACCGCAGATTCGTTTACGCCCCCTCAAACGACAGGGGGGTGTCCGAGAATTCCCGGACCGGCGGTGGTGAAACGCCCGGAGCGCTCCGGAAGCCACCGAAATCATCGACGTACGTCGGTGTGGCGGGCGCTCGGCGGTTGGCAAGTGCAGTACGCAATTGCGTGACCACGGGTGATGGGAGCGTTTCCAGTCCCCTCGGGTTGTCAAGGCGGTGCGGGCCGGCAACTTCGCTGCTGACAAGGGTGGATGTGACCTGCGGAGATCGCGGTGAGAATCGATCTCCGTGACTCTTCGTATTGTTACGAAAAGATAAATGTGACCCCGGTCTCTGTTGGGATGGCGTCGGGCTGGGGCAGAATCTTCCCCATCAGAGCGTGGGCGGCGGGTGCCGGGGAGGGCCCCGCCGCTCATTGCGTCTGCACCCGGTTCGAGCGGTGACCACGACCCCCGCCGGGCGACGAACCCGACGACTCGGATCAGCCCCCCGACGTGTTTGCCTCCGTGTCCCGCCTCCGTCGGAAACGGCACATATGCTGACGCCGGAGGTCCGCATGAGCCACTCCGTCCCCGCCGAGCCACCCTCGGCCGACCGGCGCGTCGCACCGCTCGCCGTCGCCGCGTACACCCCCGCCGAGTGGGACCTGCTCACCGAACTGCCGGGGCGGGCCGTGGTGGTCGCCGCCGTACCCGGTCCCGGTCGGGCCGACCCCGGCGTCGCGGCCGGTCTCGCCGGTCTGGAGGCGGTGGCCGCCGGCCGGTCCTTCGACAGCGAGCTGGTCCGTGCCGTGGCCGCCGCCATCTACGCCCGGCACGACGTGGGCACCCCGCATCGGGTGCCCTCGGCCGCTCCGGACGACCTGCTGGCCGCCGCCCGGGTCGCCACCCGGGTGCTGCACCGCCGCGCCGATCCGGCCGACTCCGCCGCCTACCGGCAGTGGGTGCAGTCGGTGGCGGCCCGGGTCCGCCGGGTGGTGCCCCCCTCCGTCGCCGCGCCGCAGCCGCCCGACGCCGACGACCGGCTCTTCCTGGACCGGCTGGGCCGGGCACTGCGACTGCGCTGACCGCGGACGGCGCCCGGTGTGGACGAGAGCGCGGCGGCGGGACGGCCGCGAGCACGGGCGGCGGCGGGACGACCGCCGTGCCGTAACCTGTTGTCCCCGTGACCGATGAGCAGCTTGAAGTCGGTGTCGGCCCGTGGACGGGCGACCCGCCGGAGGACCCCCGCTACGACCCCGAGCTGCTCGCCGAGGGCGACCGCCGCAACGTGGTCGACAGGTACCGCTACTGGAGCCGGGAGGCGATCGTCGCCGACCTGGACCGGCACCGGCACGGGTTCCACGTCGCCATCGAGAACTGGCAGCACGACTTCAACATCGGCACCGTGGTCCGCAACGCCAACGCCTTCCTCGCCGCCGAGGTGCACATCGTCGGGCGGCGCAGGTGGAACCGGCGTGGAGCGATGGTGACCGACCGCTACCAGCACGTTCGACACCACGACACGATCGGGGAGTTCGTCGACTGGGCGGCCGGGGAGGGGCTCCCGGTGGTGGGGATCGACAACCTGCCCGGTTGCCGCCCGCTGGAGACCGCCGTCCTTCCGCGTCGCTGCGTGCTCGTCTTCGGTCAGGAGGGGCCGGGTCTGTCCGAGCCGGCCCGGGCCGCCTGCGACCACCTCTTCTCCATCGCCCAGTACGGCTCGACCCGATCGATCAACGCCGGGGTGGCCAGCGGGATCGCCATGCATGCCTGGGTACGCGCACACGCCGGCCCTCCACCGCCCTGACCTGCCCCGACGTCACCCGTCGGTGAACCGGATCCGCCGCCCGGCTTGACGGGGCGGCTGGACAGGAGAACGGTGGAGATGTGAGCGTCGCGGTGAGTTGTCCAAGATGTGGCGGGCCGGTACGGCCGGCGGACCTGATGAACTCCGAGTCGCGCTGTCTGGCCTGCGGCCCGGTCCCGCCGTTGCACGTGCCCCGGAACATCGGCGCGGAGATCGTGGCGAGCGTCGTCGACCGCCTCGCCGCCGACGTCGACCCGCCCTCGCGTCCCGGGGTGCCGCTGTGGTGTCCCTGGCCGCTGCCGGCGGGCTGGACGCTCACCGGTGTGGCGTACGCCGGTGACGACAGGGGTGGGATCCGGGCCACAGCGGTGGCCTGTGCCGGCCCCGCCCCGCTCGGCGGTGGCCCCGCCGATCTGCTCTTCGTGGCCGAGGAACCGGGTGTCGGGCTGGGCACCAGGTTCGCCGGGACGACAGGCCCCGACCCCGGCCCTGAGCTGGTCGAAGCACTCCGTGATCCGGGTCCACGCCATCCGGGACACCGCAGCACCGCAAAGATCAAAGTGGCCGGTCACCCCACTCCACTGTGGGTCGTGGAGTCCCGCGACGATCGAAGCGCGTACGCCGGAGAAGCTCGGGGAATGTGGCTTCATGCGATAGCCTGGCCGGCGAGTGCGGGACATCTGCTCGCGGAGGACGTCGTGTTGCACGACCTGACCGAGTGGACACCCCCCGAACTCGTGTACGGCGCACCGTCTCCGTACCTGCAGGGCAGGGCCTGACCGGGTCGTGTCGATCGAGGCAGAGTGGCCTCGATCTAGGACAGGGCTTGACAACCTGCCTCAGGTGTCGGAGAAAGGACGCAGATATTCACTGTACGACACCTTGCTGATACTGTGGGTGCCGCTGCGGTAATCGAACCCGGCGCCGCGCGAGAGGATGGGACCGCCATGGTCAAGAAGGTTCTCACCTGGGCCGGTATCGCATTCCTGGTTTTCTTCGTCGCCTACCGACCGAACTCGGCAGCAGACGTCTTCAAGTCGCTCGGTGGCGGCATCGTGGACATCGCTGAGGGGTTCGGCGACTTCTTCACCAGCATCGTGGCCTAGCCACCGATGGGTAGCCCCTCGGGTCCACCCTTCGACCCTGACGACCCGGATCGGGCCCGCCGGGAACACGACACCGAGCCGATCCCTCGCTACCGTGAGGACGGTCCGGAGTCGGGCTTCGGTGCCCGCCCCGTCTTCTCCGACGACGTCGGATACGGCGACCGCGCCGGCTACTCCGGCGAGGAGCGGCCCGGCCAGACGTGGGTCCGTGACCCCGAGCCCGACTACCAACCCCCCAGCATCTCCGAAGAGGAGCTGGCGGGCCTGCGGGTCGACGCCTCCGGGATGCCGCTCGGCCCCCGCCGGGTGCTGCCCCTGGAGGACGAGCCCAGCTCGCTCGTCGCCCGCTACCTGTTCCCCACCGAGCGGTACCGGGGCGAGTGGAAGCGACACTGGATCCACCTCACCACCCCGGTCCTGGTCGGCGTCGCCGCCACCTTCGTCCTCGGCTACCTCTCCGGTTTCCTCGCCGGGCAGGACGTCGGTGCCCTCACCACGATCGCCGTACTGGTCTGGTTCGCGGTGATGGGATGGGTGGCCTGGCGGGTCGCCGACTGGTGGTACGACAGGTTCATCCTGACCAACAAGCGGGTGATGGTGGTCAACGGCATCATCACCCGCAAGGTCGCGATGATGCCGCTGGCCCGGGTCACCGACATGAAGTACGAACAGTCCCCCACCGGCCGGGCCCTCAACTACGGCACCTTCGTGCTGGAGTCCGCCGGTCAGGACCAGGCCCTCCGCGAGATCAAGAACCTGCCCAACCCCAACGAGCTCTACCTGCGCGTCGTCGAGGAGATGTACGAGCCGCAGGCGGTCGAGGCGCGGCTGGGCAAGGAAGCCGACGAGGCGAAGGCCGACGACGGCGCCTGACGGCTTCGGCGCGGCGGGGCACGGAGGTGTGCGGTGGCGACCAGGGACCCCTTGGAGGAGGAGTTCCGAGAGTTCGTCGCGGCCCGCTCCGCCGCGCTGTTGCGGACGGCGTACCTGCTCGCCGGGGACTGGGCCACCGCAGAGGACCTGTTGCAGACCGCGTTGACCAAGACGTACCTGGCGTGGCGGCGGCTCGGCGGGATCGACGCCGTCGAGCCGTACGCCCGACGGGTCATGGTGAACACCTCGACGAGCTGGTGGCGACGTCGGTGGCACGGGGAGCGCCCCACCGACGTGCTGCCCGAGTCGGCCGCCGTCGACGAGATGGAGCGGCGACTCGACCGTGACCTGCTCTGGCAGCACCTGCGGATGCTGCCCAACCGTCAGCGGGCGGTGCTGGTCCTGCGCTACTACGAGGACCTGTCGGAGTCGCAGACGGCGACCCTGCTCGGGATCTCCACCGGCACCGTGAAGAGTCAGACGGCCCGGGCACTGGCGACCCTGCGCCGCCGCCTGGGCGACCAACTGGTCCCCGACCTCGCGGCCCACCCCCGCCCGGCCGACCCGGCACCCGGCAAGCCCGCACGCCGGAGTGATCCGGTGCCGAGTGTGGGTCAACGGCGGCGGACACCCGTACAACAGGTGACGCCGGCGCTCGCCGGACCCGTCGTACCGACGGCGGTGGAGACCCGGTGAGCGGGGTGACGGGCCGGCCCGGCCCCCGGACCCCCGACCGGCCGGTGCCCACCGACGACCAGGGTGACCAGCCCGACGAGCTGGAACTGGCGGTACGGGAGTCGTTGCGGCGACAGGCCGAGTTGGCCCGACCGCTGCCCGTCGACCCGGCCGACCGGGCGATCCGCCGGGCGAACCGGACCCTGCGGCGGCGGACCCTGACCGGGGTGGCCCTGGCTGCGGTCGCCACCGTCGCTGTCAGTACCGGGGTGGCGCAGATCGGGGGCGGGTCGACCCGGCCGGACTCGCCGGTGCTCATCGGTGACCCCCTCGGCCCCTCGACTGCCGTCTCCGTCGGTCCACAGCCCCCGGCGGTCGGGGCGGTACGCGCCGAGGCCGACCTGATCGTCGGCACGTCGCTGGGGACCACCGAGGGCCGCCAGATCGAACTGGAGGGGGTCGGCCCGGTCGAGCGGGCCCAGCGGATGCCCGACGACACCGGGTGGCTGCTCCTGGGCCGGGCGACCGCTGCCGGTCGTACCCTCTGGTCGGTCGGCTCGGACGGGACCGTCGGGGTCCTCCTGGCCGGGGCCGCGACGATCGTGGCGGCCCCGGACGGTCGACGGGTGGCGTGGCGCGACGGCGGGCAGCTCCACACCGCCGGGGTGGTCGCCGGGCAACTGGTGGCGACGGTGGGGACCCCGGTGGCCGACGGTGTCGAACCCGTCGGCGTCGTCGGCGACACGGTCCTGGTCCGCCGGAACCCGGACCGGCCGGGCCTGGCGAGCTGGCGACCGGCCGAGGGGCCACCCCGGGACCTCGACGGGTCCGTCCGGCACGTCTACGGCAGCCGTCCGGACGGGCGGCTGGTCGGTCAGGTCGTCGACGGAGACGGCCGGTCCTGCCTGGCGTCGCTCGGTCCCACCGGACGGGTCGAGGGCCGGCCCGGCTGCGTGCCGCTCGGTCCGGACGGGCACGGGGCGGTCTCCGCCGACGGGCGCTGGCTGCTCGTCAACCGGGCGGACGGGGACGCGGGAGCGGTCCTGGTGGATCTGGACACCCTCGGTGGGGCACCGGGGGTGCACCCGGCCGGTCCGTCGTTGACCGGCGCGGTGGCCTGGGCTCTGCCGGGTACCGCCCTCTACGCCGACCGGGCGGGCAACCTGGTCCGGCTGCGGGTCGACCGGGTGCTCGCCGGTGACCGGGGCACCTCGACCAGCCTGGCCGGGGCGGGGCCGGAACACCCGCCGGTGGTGGTCACCCCGAGCCACCCGTGACCGGGCGGCGGTCGCGGGAGCCGTCGGGCGAGCCCGGTACGGTCGGATCGTGATCACCAGTCCCCGCATCGACCTGCACACCCACTCGACGGCGAGTGACGGCACGCTGACCCCGGCGGAGCTGGTCCGGGCCGCTGCCGACGCCGGCCTCGACGTGGTCGCGATCACCGACCACGACACCACCGCCGGGTGGGCGCCGGCCGTGGCCGCCCTGCCGACCGGGCTGAGCCTGGTCCGGGGGGCGGAGTTGTCCTGCTGCTGGCACGGCGTCGAACCGGCGCTGTCGCTGCACCTGTTGGCGTACCTGTTCGATCCGGAGTCCCCGGAGCTGGTGGCGGAGCTGGCGCGGGTACGGATCGCCCGGGAGACCCGGGCCGAGCGGATGGTGGCGCTGCTGCGCGCCGACGGGGTCGAGGTGAGCTGGCCGCAGGTGCTGGCCGGGGCCGCCGGGGGGACCGTCGGTCGACCGCACATCGCGGCGGCGCTGATCCGGGCCGGTCTGGTCGCCGACACCGCCGAGGCGTTCGCCCCACGGTGGCTGGGTGAGCGGTACCGGCTGCCCAAGGACGACATCGACGTGTTCCGGGCGGTGGAGTTGGTCCGGGCAGCCGGTGGGGTGCCGGTCTTCGCCCACCCCCGGGCCAGCCGTCGGGGGCCGATCGTGCCCGACGAGTTGATCGCCGACCTCGCCGCCGCCGGGTTGGCCGGGTTGGAGGCCGACCACGAGGACCAGTCACCTGCCGAGCAGGCCCACGTGCGGGGTCTCGCCGCCGAGTTGGGCCTGCTGGTGACCGGGTCGTCGGACTTCCACGGCACCCACAAGACGGTCCGGCTCGGCGCGTTCACCACCGCGCCGCAGGCGTACGAGCGGATCCTCGCCGAGGCCGGTGAAGTGACCCCGGTCGCAACCGGATGACCTGAATATTCCCTGCCCAGGGCACCGATACCGTGTCCGGGTGGATGTGCAGCTGTTCGGCGCGGTATTCGTGACCCTGTTGGTGATCGTCGACCCACCGGGCATGATGCCGATCTTTCTCGCCCTGACCGGTCCGTTGTCGGCCCGGGACCGGAACCGGGCCGCCTGGCAGGCGGTGGCGTTGGCGCTCGGCGTCATCGTGATCTTCGCGGTCGCCGGGCAGACCATCCTGGCCTACCTGCACGTGGACCTGCCCGCGTTGCAGGCCGCCGGTGGGCTCCTGCTGATCCTGGTCGCCCTGGAACTGCTCACCGGCAAGACCGACGACCCGACGAAGCAGGCCACCTCCAACATCGCCCTGGTGCCGCTGGGCACCCCGCTCCTGGCCGGGCCGGGGGCGATCGTGGCGACGATGCTCTTCGTGCAGCAGGGCGACGGCCCCGGTGACTACGCCTCGATCGGGGCCGCGATCGTCGCGGTGATGGTGACCGTCTGGGTGGTGCTGCGCTTCTCCGGTGGGATCGTCAAGGTGCTGCGGCCGGGCGGGATCGAGGTGCTGACCCGGATCGCCGGTCTGCTCCTGGCGGCGATCGCCGTACAGCTCATCGCCGATGCGGTCTTCGCCTTCGTCACCCAGTACGCCCAGCAGGTCTGACCGGACCCTGGTTCGCCCGGCAGGTCTGATCCGGTCCCGGCGGGTCACCGGATGCCCGTGTCGTACCGGGATGGCAGGATCGCAGGGGTGCGACGACCCACCTCGAACAGCCGTCCCTCCTCGACGGGTCGACGGGCCCCCCGTCCCCGGGCCGACCAGTCCGAGCAGCTCGGCTTCGAGGGCATGCCGGAGCGGTTGTTCGTCTGCACACCGAGCCGACTCGGGGCGTACGCGGACTGCCCCCGCCGGTACCGCTACTCCTACGTCGACCGGCCCGCCCCGCAGAAGGGGCCGCCGTGGGCGCACAACTCCCTCGGTGCGAGCGTGCACACCGCCCTGAAGAACTGGTACGCCCTCCCGGCCGACCGGCGTCGACCGGAGGCGATGGCGGCGCTGCTCAAGGGCGTCTGGGTCCGTGACGGGTACCGCGACGACGAGCAGGAACGGGCCGCCTTCCGGCGGGCCTCGGACTGGCTGGAGTCCTACGTCGGCACCCTGGAGCCGGGCGTGGAGCCGCTCGGGGTGGAGCGGGTGGTCGCGGTGAAGACCGCGGTCCTGGCCTTCAACGGCCGGGCCGACCGGATCGACTCCCGGACCGGCCCGGACGGGCCGGAGCTGGCGATCGTCGACTACAAGACGGGCCGGTCGGGGCTGGACGCCGACGACGCCCGGGGATCACAGGCCCTGGCCCTCTACGCGTACGCCGCCGAGCGGGTGTTCCGCCGCCCGTGTCGCCGGGTGGAGCTGCACCACCTGCCCACCGGGACCGTCGCCGCACACGATCACACCGCCGAGTCGCTGGCCCGGCAGGTGTCCCGGGCCGAGGCGGCGGCCAGGGACATCATGGCGGCCGAACGGGCGGTCGCCGACGGAGGCGACCCCGACGAGGCCTTCCCCACCACCCCGGGCGCCCTCTGCGGCTGGTGCGACTTCCGGCGTACCTGCCCGGACGGGGCGCAGGTCGACGGGAAGGAGCCCTGGGCGTCGGTGGAGCGGACCCTCACCGACCCGTCCGGCGGCGGTCCGGACTCGACCCGTGGTGTGTCGGCGGCGACCGGTGGCCTGTCGGGTTCCACAGGCAGTGCGTCGGTGGCGACCGGCGGTCTGTCGGGTTCAGCCGGCGGCGTGCCGGGCGGCCCGCTCCCGGGCGGCGACCTGGATCGGGCCGATCAGTAGGTGCCTCGGGACGGCGGTCAACGCCAGTCTGAGGGTGCGGACGCCCAGGTCCGCCGAGAGGGCGGTGGTGGGCAGTCCCAGACCTCCGTAGAGCCGACGGGCCCAGGCGGGCAGCAGGCCGAGCGCGGTGGTGGCGAGACCCAGGTACGCCCAGCGGGGCGGTCCGAGGGTCAGGCCGAGCCGGACCGGGAGGCTGACCTTCCACGGGATCGGCGGCACGGTGAGGAAGAGCGCCGTCTCGGCGGCCTCCCGGGTCATCCGTAGCTGCGGACGGACCTCCCGGTAGTACGCCTCGACCTCGGCGGCCCTTCCGGGGACGCTGTCGGGGTCCAGCCCGACCAGGGCGGCGGCCCGACGCTGCTCGGTGTAGTACCTGTCGACCTCGTCGCCGGTGAGGGCCACTCCGGCCCGACGGGCGGTGCCGACGAAGGACTCCACCTCGGTCACGTGCACCCATCGGAGCAGGTCGGGTTCGTCGACCCGGAACGGCGTACCGGTGAGGGGGTCCGTCGCCCTCATCCGGGCGTGCACGGCCCGGATCCGGCGTCCGGCCCGTTCGGCTTCGGCAGTGGTCCCGAAGATGGTGGTGGCGACGTACTCGGAGGTGCGGACCAGGCGGCCCCACGCGTCCGTACGGTAGTTGCTGTTCTGCGCCACCCCGGCCATCGCCCTCGGGTGCAGCGACTGGAGGTAGAGCGCACGCAGGCCCGCCACCATCAGGACCGGCTCCGCGTGCACCTTCCAGGTGACCGAATCCGGACCGAAGAGGCCGAGATCATCGGAGTTCACCGACCAAGAGTGCCACGTCGGGCCCGCCGGTCGGCAACCGTCGCCGACCCGGGACCGCTGATCCGTGACTCGGGAGCCGGGTCAGTGGTCGGTGTCGCGCCGGACCCGGCAGGCGGGGCAGAGCCCCCAGAAGGTCACCTCGGCCTCGTCGATCTCGTACCCGTGGGCGATGTTCGGGTCGAGGCAGGGGGTGCTGCCGGTGGCGCAGTCGACGTCGGCGATCTCGCCGCAGCCCCGGCAGACCACGTGGTGGTGGTTGTCGCCGGCGCGGGCCTCGTACCGGGCGGGGCTGCCGGCCGGTTCGATCCGCCGGGACAGTCCGGCCCGGGACAGCGCCCCGAGGATGTCGTAGACGGCCTGGGTGGAGACCGAGTCGAGCCGCATCCGTACCCGGCGGGTGATCTCGTCGACCTCCAGGTGGCCGCCGCCGCCGAGCACGTCGAGTACGGCGAGGCGCGGCCGGGTGACCCGAAGTCCCCTCGACCGGAGCAGTTCCTCACCGGTGGACATGAGGCAATGACAGCACGCAGGAGTTCGGCAGACACGCGAACCTGTCGGCCGGGTGGCCCCGACCACAACCGAACGTCGGGTGAAACGTGGGTGAACCGGACCGGAACGGGCTGCGTGTACAGCTGAGACAGGCCGGAGGCCGTACGCTGGCGACCCGCGACCGTAACCCGACGTCGGAGGAGCCGGTGTTCAAGGAGTTTCTCGGTCTGCCGCTGCACCCCCTCGTGGTGCACGCGGCGGTGACGCTCATTCCACTGCTGGCGCTACTGGGGCCGGTCTACGCCCTACGGGCGCGGTGGCGTCCGAAGATGGACTGGGCGGTGGGGCTGTTGGCACTGGGCGCACCGGTGGCGGCGTTCGCCGCGACCCAGTCCGGCGAGGCGTTGACCGACGCCCTGGTGGCCAAGGGTTACCCCCAGGAGGCCCTCGACGAGATCTACTACCACTCCCAGCAGGGTGACTGGCTGTTCCGGTTCACCATCGCCCTGTCGGTGGTGACCCTGGCGCTGCTGGTGGTCACCAGCGACCACCCGAAGGCCCCGAACCCGCCGTCGTGGGTCGGGCGGGTGCTGTCGGTGCTGGTGGTGGTGCTGGCCGTACCGGTGTTGATCTACACCTTCCGGGCCGGGCACAGCGGGGCCGAGACGCTCTGGCAGAACACCTTCTGACCCTCGGGCCGCTCAGGAGATCCGACTCTGGGGCTGCTCAGAACAGCAGCCGGGTGCAGAAGAGGCAGAGCAGGATCAGCAGCACCGCCCCGGCCACCGAGCCGACCACGTACGTGATCCGCTGGGCGCGCTGCTCGTCGGTGTCCAGCTCGACCATGTCCTGGGCGGGCAGCCGGCGGGGGGCCGCCGGTTGCAGGTGCAGGGGCGGCCGCCAACCGGCCGGCGGGGCGACGGTGGGCGGGGGCCCGGCGTACCCGTTGGTGGGGGGTCCGGGCGGCGGGGACGCGTCCGGCCCGGAGGGGCCCACCGGCTGGTCCGCGGGGCGTCGCCAGTGGTCGTCGGCGGAGCTGGCACCGCTGGGCGTGGTCACGTCGACCGACGCTACCAACCCGCCGGGTGCCGTGGTGCGCCCTCGACGGCGGGTCGGGGAGCAGGATGCCGGGGCGGCCGGGCGCTATCCTTGCCCCTCGTGAGCGTGGATCCGGGGGTACGCGGCGACGACGACCGGGTGGTCGACCTGAGCGAGGACTTCGTCGTGCTGCCCGAGCAGACGTCCGACGACACCGACCGGGGCTGGGGCGAGCGGGGTGTCGGCAACGACGACCGGCTGCTCGCCGAACGGCCCCCACACTGGGACTGACCCTGTCGGAACCGGGCCGCCCGTAGGCGGACCGGTCCCGGGTGGTCGACGTCAGGACGAGGTGGTTCCGGAGCCGCTGGCGGCCGGGGCCTTCGCGGACCCGCCGGAGGACCCGCCCGACGAGCTGCCCGACGAGCTGTTCGACGATCCGCTGCCGGAGGTCCCGGACGAGCTGCCGGAGTCGGACGAGGAGCTGCTCGACGAGGTGGCGGCGGACTTGTCGCCCCCGCCGCCCCCGCCGCCCCCGCCGCTCCTGCCCTCGGAGCCGGAGGAGCGGGAGTCGGTGCGGTAGAACCCCGACCCCTTGAACACCACCCCGACGGAGTTGAACACCTTGCGCAGCCGGCCCTGGCACGCGGGGCACTCGGTCAGCGGGGCGTCGGCGAAGGACTGCACCGCCTCGAGTTGGTCACCGCACGCGGTGCAGGCGTACTGGTACGTGGGCACGGTCTCCTCCGGAGTTCTGGAACGGCCGATTGGCACTCGACGTATTCGAGTGCCAATGTTGCGTCATCACCCCCGGGTTCGTCCAGCGGAAGTGTGGGGAGCGACACCCGCAGCGTCGACCAGGGTGAGGAGTCCACCGCCGGGGGTGACCACCGCGCGGACCGGCCGGTCGTGCGGCTCGGCCGGCAACCTGTCGACCAGCTCACCGTCGTGCAGCAGCGCCACGGTCAGGGTCCGCGCCGACACCCGGGCCAGCGCCCTGTCGTACGAGCCGCCGCCGCGACCCAGTCGCGCCCCCCGGCGGTCCACCGCCAACGCCGGCACCAGCACCAGATCCGCCCCGGCGATCGCCTCCACCCCGAGCCGGGGTTCCGTCGGCTCCCGCATCCCCCGTCCCGCCGCGACCAGCGAGCCGTCGTACCCGGCCCAGTTCAGGTCCAGGTCGGTACGCAGCACCGGCAGCAGCAGCTCACCGCCGGGCGGGAGGGCGGCGCGCAGCCGGTCGGGCAGGTCGGGTCCGCCCGGCTCGGAACCCACAGGGACGTACGCGGCCACCCGGGCGGGGCGGATCCGGCGTACCAGGTCGGTCAGCTCGGCCCCGATCCGCTCGGCGGCGGCGGCCCGCTGCTGCGCGGTCTGGGCCCGGCGGTGCAGCAGCAGGTCGTGGCGGGTTCGTCGCTTCGCCTCGACGGGAGTCGGTACGTCCTCGGAAAAATCGGCCACGCAACACTCCTGACGCAACGTTGGTCTATCGGTGGCTCTGTGTCAGCATCGCAGGATCGGGCGCGGAACTTCCGGGGGGAAGCGTGACGCTACGCGGGCGATTGAGCGCCGCCTTCCTCGCTGTGGTGCTCGGCCCGGTCCTGCTGGGCGCGGTGTTCGCCGGTACCACCATGGCAGCCGTCGACCGCAGCCGCTCCACCGAGCGGCTGCGGGTGGCGACCGCCTCGGTGCGTACCTCGGTGGACGCCCTCTGTCGGCAACTACGGGCGGCGGCCGACTCGGTCGCCCTGGCCGCCGCCTCCGCCCGGCCCGGCACCGCCGGTCAGGTGGTCAGCCGGGGCCTGGCCGCCGCCGTCGAGGTCACCGACGCCACCGGCCGGATCACCTACACCACCCCCGGGGCACCCAGCCTGCCCTGGGAGGACTGCACCACAGCGACGGCGACCGGCGGGCCGGTCCGGGCCCTGGCCGCCCGGGTCGACCTGCGCGACCCCGCCGGGGAGGCGCTCGGCTCGGTCGCCGCCGCGTGGCGGGTCGACCCGGCGTTCGTCACCAGTCTGGCCGCGGTGACCGGGGTCGCCGTCACCCTCCTCGACTCCGCCGGGGTGGCGCACAGCACCGACGGGGCCGGGCCACCCGGGGCGACCTGGTCCGCCACCGCCGCCGACCGGGTCACCACCAGCGGCGACGGACGCTACCTGCGGCGGGTCACCCCGACGCCGGGTCAGCCGCTGTCGCTGGTCCTGTCGGTCCGCAGCGAACAGTCGACAGGCAGGTACGCGATCCTCTCCGCAGTGGTGCTGCTCGCCGCCGCGCTGGCGGTGCTGGCCGCGTGGCGACTGGCCCGGGTCACCACCCGGCCCCTGGCCGAGCTGGCCGGGGCGGTGGACCGGGTCGCCCAGGGGGACCTGACCGCCCGGGTGCCGATCCGCAGCACCGACGAGATCGGCCGGCTGGCCGCCGCCTTCAACCGGATGACCAGGGAGACCGACTGCTACGTGCAGGCCCTCACCACCAGCCGGGACCAGCTGCGCAGCCACCTGTCGGTGCTCGGCGACACCCTGTCGAGCACCCACGACCTGCACCGCATCCTGCCGGTGATCCTGCACAGCGCGATCGTGACCACCGGTGCCCGGGCGGGCGCGGTGCTGCTGCTCGACGGGGCCGGCACCCTGGTCGGGCAGTGCGACGAGGGGCTTGCCGACAGGTGGCCCGACGGGACCGGGCCGACCCCGCCCGTGCTGCGGGTGCCGGTCGGCCGGGGGATCCTCGGCGCGGTGGCGGCCACCGGCGAGCCGTGTCGGGGTCGGTCCGACCCGAGCGCGCCGCCGGTGGGTGAGCCGGGCTGCACGACGTACGTGGTGGTGCCCCTCGCCGTCCCCGGCCCGGCCGACGCGGGTGACCCGGCGTACGGGACCGCTGTCGGGGCCCTCGGAGTCCTGGTGCTCTACGACAGGCACGGCGGTGACGAGTTCGACGACGACGACCTTGTCACCCTGCGCACCTTCGCCGGTCAGGCGGCGGTGGCGGTGAACAACGTCCGGGTCCACGAGGAGGTCCAACGGCTCTCCCTCACCGATCCGCTGACCGGGTTGTGGAACTACCGCTACCTGCGCGAGTCCCTGCGACGGGAGGTGGAACGCGCCCACCGGTTCGGGCGGATGCTCAGCGTCCTCGTCCTCGACCTGGACCGGTTCAAGGCGGTCAACGACACGTACGGACACCCGGCCGGGGACGCGGTGCTGGCCGAGTTCGCCCACCGGCTGCGCGGCGAGATCCGGGAGGTGGACCTGGCCTTCCGTCAGGGTGGGGAGGAGTTCGTGGTGCTGCTGCCGGAGACCGACGCGCGGGGGGCGGCGATCGTCGCCGAACGGCTCGGCGCGGCGGTCCGGGACCACCCGACAGTGGTCGCGACGAACACCGGGAACGCCGTCGAGGTGCACGTCACCGTCTCGGCCGGGATCGCCGTCTACCCGGACCACGGCACCGTCGGGCAGCAGGTCCTCGACGCCGCCGACGGAGCCCTCTACGCCGCCAAGGCGGCAGGTCGGGACACCTTCCGGGTGGCGGAGTCGCCGGCCGGGCCGAACCCCGAGGAGATGGTGGTCCGGGTACGCGCTGTCACCCCCACCGACGGACTGCCCCGTGCCGGGGCCCCGGGCGGCGCGTCTTCCGGGCCACAACCGCCGCGACAGCCCTGTGGCCGATAGTCTCGCGGCATGTCGGAGCACTCAGCGAACCCCTCATCGGCCACCCCTCCAACCGGTCCTCGACGCGCGGTCAAGGCCGTCATTCCGGCCGCTGGCCTGGCCACCCGGTTCCTGCCCGCCACCAAGGCCGTGCCGAAGGAACTGTTGCCGGTGATCGACCGGCCGGTGTTGCAGTACATCGTCGAGGAGGCCGCCCAGGCCGACATCACCGACGTGCTGTTGATCACCGGACGCGGCAAGACATCGATGGTGGACCACTTCGACCGCCGCCCCGACCTGGAGGCCCGGCTGGAGGCCAAGGGAGACACCGACCGCCTGGCCGCTGTGCGACGCCCGAGCGAACTCGCCGAGATCTACACCTGCCGGCAGCCCGAACAGCTGGGCCTCGGCCACGCCGTCGGGTACGCCGAGTCGCACGTCGGGGACGCCCCCTTCGCAGTCCTGCTCGGTGACGAGTTCGTCAAGCCCTCCGAGCCGCTGCTGCCGGCCATGTTGGAGCTCCAGGCGCGTACGGGTGGGGTGGTGTTGGCCTTCTTCGAGGTCGACCCGGCCGAGACCAAGCGGTACGGCATCGCCTCGGTGGAGCCGGCCGAGGCGGAGCTGACCGACATCGGGGAGGTCGTCAGGGTCACCGGCATGGTGGAGAAGCCGACCCCGGAGGAGGCCCCGAGCAACCTCGCCGTCCTCGGCCGGTACGTCCTGCCGGCCCGGATCTTCGACGCGATCCGGCGGACCAAGCCCGGCAGCGGCGGGGAGATCCAGCTCACCGACGCGATGGAGCTGCTGCGCAGCGAGGGGACACCGGTCCACGCGATCGTCTATAGGGGCACCCGCTACGACACCGGGATGCCGCTGGGCTACCTCCAGACGGTGGTGCAGATCGCCGCCGAGCGCGACGACCTCGGGGCCGAGTTCCGTACGTGGCTGGCCGGGTTCGTCAACGCCGACGCGTCGGGCGGGCCTAGTACATGACCGCGACGGCCGACGCCGAGGCGGCCGCGAACGAGTTGACGCCGCTCGCCGACTACCTGGGCAGTGTGCTGCGCAGGTTACGTGCGCTGCCTCCACTCGACCTCGACCTCACCCAGGCGTACGGCAACGTCCTCGCCGAGGACGTCGTCGCCCCCCACGCCTTCCCCGCCTTCGACCAGGCGGCGGTGGACGGGTACGCGGCGCGCTGGGAGGATCTCGCCGGAACCGGCCGGGGCGGTGCGTACGCCCCGGCCGGTTCCCGCAATCCGGGGGGCCGCACGGTCCGGCTGAACGTGGTCGGTGACCTCGGTGCGGCCAGTTGGCGGCCGGTCCGGTTGACGCCGGGGGCCTGTTTCTCGGTGGCGGCCGGTGCCCCGCTGCCGATCGCCGCCGACGTGGTGGTGCCCGTGGAGTGGACCGACCAGGGCATGGCCGCCGTGGAGATCTACCGGGTGCCCAAGCGTGGCTACGGGCTGCGGCGGGCGGGGGAGGAACTGCCCGTCGGCACCCTGCTGGCCCGGGCCGGGGCGTACGTCTCACCGGCCCTGGTCGCGGTGCTGGCCGCCACCGGCATCGGGCACGTCGTCGTTCGACCCAGCCCCCGCGTGGTGGTGGTGGCCACCGGCGACGAACTGGTCGACGTGGGTCGGGCCAGCCAGCCCGGTCAGGTGGTGGACGCCAACTCGCACGCGCTGACCGCCGCCGCCGCCGAGGCGGGTGCGTTGGCGTACCGGGTGGGGATCTGCGACGACGACCCGGAGGGGCTGCGCGGTCTGCTGGAGGACCAGACCCTGCGAGCCGATCTGATCATCACCACCGGGGGGACCGGGACCGGCCCCGGTGACATGGTGCGGCGGATCCTGTCCCGCCGGGAGGGGGGCCGGGCCGGGCCGGTCACCTTCACCGACGTGGCGCTCTACCCGGGCGCGGCCCTCGGCTTCGGCACCGTCGGCGCCGAGGAGGTGCCTGTCGTCTGCCTGCCCGGCGAGCCCGGCGCCGCGATGATCGGCTTCGAGGTGCTGGCCCGTCCGGCGATCAACCTGCTGGCGGGGGCGGAACCGGTGTTCCGACCCGGGGTCCGGGCGCACCTGTTGGAGACCGTCACCTCCCCCGGTGGACTACGCGAGTTCCGACCGGCCCACGTCGCCGAGCGTCGGGGCGGTGGGTACACTGTGCAACCGCTCAGCGGCGGCCCGTACACACTGTCCGGACTGGCCGAGGCGAACGGTCTGCTGGTGCTCGGCGAACGGGTGACCAGCGCGGCCGCGGGTTCCACGGTGGACGTTCTCCTGTTGGACCGTCGTCGGTGAGCGGGTCGTAGTCTCGACGGGAAGGGTCAGCCGAGTGAGCTGGTTCAGGCAGGCCCCGGGGTGGCCGGTGGTGCTGGCGGACGGACCGGTGGTGTTGCGGCCGTACCGACGCTCCGACGCGATCGTCTGGTCGCAGGTACGCCGGGAGAACCAGGCATGGTTGGCCCCCTGGGAGTCGGCGATGCCCGGCACGTGGCACGACCTGAACTCCCCTGCCGCATTCCGCTGGGTGTACCGCGACCAGCGCCGGTCGGCGAACTCCGGTGAGGGGATGCCGTTCGCCGTCTGTCTCCGCGACGGCGGCGAGGAACGGTTGGTCGGTCACCTCAACGTGGGCAGCATCGTCCGGCGGGCGTTCTGCTCCGGGTACGTCGGCTACTGGGTGGACTCCCGGGTGGCCGGTCGGGGAGTGATCCCCACCGCTCTGGCGCTGGCCGTCGATCATGCTTTCGGCCCGGGTGGCCTGCACCGGGTGGAGGTCAACATCCGCCCCGAGAACAAGCCTTCCCGCCGGGTGGTGGAAAAGCTGGGGTTCCGCGAGGAGTCGTACCACGTGCGATACATGCACATCGCCGGTGCCTGGCGCGACCACATCGGATACGCCATGACCAGTGAGGAGGTCGCCCTCGAAGGCGGCCTCCTGGCCCGCTGGCATCGGCTTCGCGTCGGCGGAGACTGAGTTGTGAGTCCCGTCGCCGGGCCTGTCCGCCCGGCGCGGCGGACAAACTTCCAGGTCGGACACCCCGTAACCTCAGGTGACTGAAAGCTGTGGCAAGCGCTGACCGCCCGCAGGATCTTCAGCGTCCATCCGTGGTCGGCGGAAGATCGTGCGGTGGGTAGGCGGTTGCCCCGAAACTGGTGACGGGAGGGGTGAGGGTGCCGACCTCGGTGCTCCTCGCCGTCCTCGCCGCCGCCGGCCTGCTCGCCCTCGCCCCGGCGCTGGTCCGCCGGTACGACGCCACCGAGCGGCTGGTGGCGGAGCGGGCGCAGTCGACGGCGCGGGTACTCCAGCGCCGCCGGCGGCGTCGTACTGTCCCGGGCCGCCGACCTGTCAACGCCTCCCGCGCCCTCGTCGTCACCCTCACCGAGGATCCGGTCACCGGCGGGCTCGCCGTCTCCGGGGCCCGCCCGGCCACCACCGCCCACGGTGACCCGGACAGCACGGGTGACGGCGACCCGGCCACCGCCGGTCGGGGCGACCCGAACCTGACCGGCCGCCCCGGCCCCGCCGCAGAACCGGTCTCGGGCGGCGGCGTCGGTGCCGCCGCACCCGTCTCCCCCGCCCCGGGCTCCACCCGGCGACGCGGGTCGGCCCGCCGGGCCAAACGGCTCCGGTCCGTACCGCCCTCGGGCCGGCGCGCCCCCCGCCGCCCGCCACCGGGTCGACACACCCCGGCTGTCTACCGGCGACGCCGGGTCCTCGCCGCCCTGCTGCTGCTCAACTTCGTCGAACTGATCGGCGTGGTGGTGGTCGGCCCCGGCTTCTGGATCAGCTTCTCGGTCACCGGCACCCTCCTGCTCGCATACGTGGTGCACCTGCGCGGACGAGCAGTCGCGGAGCGGCGGCGACGGCGGCAGCAGGCCCGGGAGAACGCCTGGCTGGCCGCCCGGCAGGCCGAGGTCCGCCGGGAACAGGCCCGCCGGGCCGCCGCCCGTCGGGAGGCGCAGCGCCGTCTCGCCGCCCAACGCGAAGGGGTACGCCGTGCGGCGATGGGCCTGGACCGCCCCGCCGACCTGCCCGCCGTGGCCAACGGGGGCGGCTCGGTGTCGTACCGGCGGGCCGGCGGGCTGCGGGGCCGCCCGTACTCCTCCGGCCGCAACAACCCCCACTCCGCCTGACCCGTGTCGACGTGGATCACGTCGCGCATCGAGTTCACGCGGCTCGTGCCGCATCGAGTTCACGCGGCTCGTGCCGCGTCGAGTTCACGCGGCTCGTGCCGCGTCGCGTTCACGCGGATCGCGCCGCGCGTCGCGTTTCACGCTGATTTTGGTGGGTTTCGGCCCCTCCGAGGGCCAGTTCCTGTCATCGTTTCGCTGGTCGGAGGCGATGGGGCGGGGTGGATTGGCTGCGGAGGTGAGCCGACTGATAGCCTTGTCGGCGGCCCACCCGGTGCAGCTGGGTGGGACCTACGTCGGTACGCCGACGGAGGGGCTGTGGCGCAGACTGGTAGCGCACCTCGTTCGCATCGAGGGGGTCAGGGGTTCAAATCCCCTCAGCTCCACCACCATCGAGGCCCTGGTCGGGAAGAACACCGACCAGGGCCTCGATTTCTTCTATCTCTGGGCACATGCATCACGGTGCCTGAGTGCTGGCGCTGACCACGCCAGCGGGCAGCATCGCGTGTCAGTCCTCCATGGCTGCGACGAGCCGCCGGAGGCCGGCGCGTTCCCGGCGGTTCTCGTGGGTGATCCACTCTTTGCCTTCGGCGGCGATTCCTTCCAGCACATGCAGGGTGCGCTCAAGGCCCGAGGCGTCGAGGGAGACCTGGGAGGCGATGCGGTCGTCATCGCCGAGTTCCGGCATGCCTGGCCACTCACCAGTGATTGTCAGCTCGTCCCGGGGATTGTTCGTCAGGGTCAGGGAGAGCTTCTTCTCGCCGTTGCGGGCATCGACGACGTGCGCCGCCACGACCGAGTTGTACTGGTAGGTGAGGCGTTGCTGATCGCCGAATCCCGTGGTCTCGAAGTCGAGGGTGACAGTGACCTGCCGGACGCCGTCCTTGGTGAGCAGGAAGAGAAGAAGTCTGTACCGCGAGTAGCGCCAGGGCCCGTTGCTGACTCGGGCACGTTTGCACCCGGAGACCGGCGCCTCGATGAAGGCGTGCGCTATCACGTCCTGCGCGGCGAGGTGGTAGTGCCGCAGCGTGTCCTGGACCAGGATCTTTCGATCGCAGTCGAGCCAGTGTGCCATCTCCGCATCGGTTGGTTTCGATGCCAGCTTGCGTACCCACCTGTCGTACGCCGCGCGTCGGTTTTCATAGTCGTGCCGGACCCGGACCAGGTCGTCTCGGTACCGGTGGCGCTCAAGGAGGATCGTCTGCCAGCCCTGGATGGCGAGCCGAACCCCGGCCACGGCGCCAGCCGTCGCCATCACCGTGGTGATCGGTGCCTCGACGAGGGACTGCCACAGGAGCAGCGGCCCGGCCACCCCCAGGGCGACCACGGCCGCGCCGAAGGCGGTCCGGGTCGAGGATCGCACTCTGGAGTTCTCGGGATGTGCCGTGAGCTCACCGCTGAGCCACAGCCGCCTGACGTCGCTGACGAGGAATCTCACCAGCCATGCGACCCGTTTGGCGTCGACCGCCTGCTCCCGGTACAGCTCGACCAGTTCGTTGCGCAGGGACTGCCGGATGCCCGCCGTCTCCGCCAGCCACGTCTCGCGGGCCATGCCCGGCGGCAGGTAACGGGCGAAGTAGCGGTCGAACAGGGAGTCCATCGCCGAGGCGAACCGGTCGGACTGTGTGGGAACACGCTGGGGTGTGAAGGTGAGACGTTGGCGGGCCACCCGGCGTCGGTGCTGAGCCAGCCTGATCGTGAATCCCGCCCGGGCCGCCACGACGGCGGCTCCAAGAGCCACCGTCAGGTAGCCGGCCGCGCGGGGCCACGAGTGGGACCAGGCGCAGTAGACCACGAACAGGCCCGTGACGAGGAGCAGTGCCGAGCCGCCTGAGGCGCGTAGGTAGTCCGCCGTGTCCGTACGGACCGGGGGTGGCTGGACCGGCCGGGGAGGTATCGGCTTGGGCTGGAAGAATTTCCAGACGCGCTCCGTCCGGTCCTTTGCCGTCCTGTTCCGCCGGGCGGCCGCGAACGTCTTCTGCCAGGTCCAGTCCTGGTGTGGGCCGGCCAGGAAGACCTCAAGGTGGTTGAGGATGCTTGCCTGTAGGGGCGGGTCGAGCGACTCGAACTCCTTGACCACCGCTCCGATCGCGGCCGGATCGGGAGTCTCTGCCGTGGTCTGCGGCAGTGAGTCCAGCAGCGAGCCGACGACATCGATGCCCCTGGCCCAGGGATCCTCGGAGCGTTGCGTGGCCCAGCGGCGGACATGTGCCAACTGCGCAAGTTCCTGGTCCGTCAGGCTCTGCACGGTACGGCCGCTGAGCAGTGCGAGCGCCAGGTAGAAGTAGGAGCGGGAGTTCTTGTAGCCCCGGACGACCGCTTTCATGATCAGCTCCCTCGCCTCGGGCGGAGCGCTGATCTCCAGGTAGCGGAGGCCGACCTCGAACTGCCGCTCAGGCGGGTCGTCGTCGCTGACGTGGTATCCGCCCTCGATGTGGACCTCCTGGGCCTGGAAGCCCACCCGGGCATCGCCGTCGGCGACGTTGGTGAACGACGTCTCCTGCGGTTCGGCGCTCATGACAGATCCCGCAGAGCCGCCATGAGCCCCGTGACCCGCGTGGCGAGGTCCGTCCAGTCCAGCAGCAGGCCGCGCAGCTTCCGCAGGGCCGTGGTCGCCCGACTCCGTGCCTCGTCGTCGGCCGGAGGCACGTCGGCGGCGGCGACGTCCAACTCCTGCTCCGCCGCGCGGTACGTGACGGTGTCCACGTCACCCGCCTCATGGCACTTACGGAGCAAGGTGCGCAGGTCTGCGAGCTGGTCGTGGAATGTCTCCCGGTCGGGACCGCCCGGCGCGCCGTAGACGGTCGCGTGGTGAACGGTGTGTGCCTGAAATCCGACGTGAGCGTTGCCCTTGGCGACGTTTCTGACGGAGCCGGACATCAATGTGTCACCTGCTTCTTTCTGAGAACGGCGAAGGGAGGAGCCATGCTGCGTCTCAAGCTCCTGAGCGAGCGCGAGGGCGAAGGCCGCGGCGTTGGCGGCGGCACGCGGCTGCCAGTTCTCTCCGTCGGTGTGGACCTTGGTTCCGTCGGCACGGTCGCTGATGCCGCGGACGACGACGGCCGGCAGGGAGCGGTTCAGGTGGGCGGCCTGGGCGACCCCTGCCGATTCCATCTCCACCGCCAACGCGTCGTTGTAGTGGTCACGAATGCGCGTTGCCTCGGGCGAGGACGCCGAGTCGAGGACGACCTCCCCGGCGGCGATGGGGCCGAATCGCACCCGGGGCACTACTCCGGCGAGGCCCCGCGCCCAGCCCCGCTCCCGCTCAAGGTGCCGGGCGAGCTGGTCACAGGCATGGGGGATCTCCCACACGCGAGGTCGGGTGCGGAACGCATCGCTCTCGCTGGTGCCGCCGTGATAGGCGTACACGTGGGTGGCCACGACGACGTCGCCGAGGCCGACGGAGGGCCAGAGCGCCCCGGCCACGCCGACGAAGATGACCGCTTCCGGATCGAACTCGGTCATGGCGCGCTCGGCGATGACGGCGGAGGGGTGGTTGCCCTTGCCGACAAGGCCGAGAACGACCTCACACGACCCTCCGGCCACGGTGCCACGCTCGAAGCGCGTACCCATCGGGTGCACGTGCGGTTCGACTTTCGTGAGACGTTCGCGGACTGCGTTGTACTCAAGGTCCAGTGCGGTGAGTACGACCACAGGTCTGGTCATCTCTCGTCTCCTCTGGCTGCGACGGTCGAAGCCGTACGGATCATTGGTGGGTAGAGGTCCCGGCACGGACCGGCGCGGTAGACGCGGGCCGGGCGGCCGGTGCCCGTGGCCCGGGGCGGACCGGCGGGGACCACGAAGCCCTCCGTGCCCTGAACCTTGCGGTAGAAGTTGCGGGGGTCGAGCTGCGTGCCCCAGACGGCCTCGTAGACCTGCTGCAGCTCCGTGAGGGTGAAGACCTCGGGGCAGAAGGCGGTAGCGAGCCCTGTGTGCTCCAGCTTGGAGCGGGCACGTTCCACCCCGTCGACGACGATGCGGAGGTGATCGAAGGCGAGCGGCACCCGCGCGGCGAGTACGTCGTCGGTCGGAGTCCACTCGGCGGCTGCGGCGTCGGTTCCGGCGATGGGCTCGGGAAGGCGCGGCACGACGGCGAGGTGTGCGACGGAGACCACGCGTCCACGAGGGTCACGGTCGGGGTCGCCGTAGGTGCCGAGCTGCTCCAGATGCGGGATGTCGGTGAGCCCCGTCTCCTCCCGCAGCTCCCGGCGGGCGGCACTGAGGATGTCCTCGCGCTCGTCGGCAAGAAACCCACCAGGCAGCGCCGCCCGCCTGGCGAACGGCTCGACGCCGCGCCGCACGAGAAGCAGGTGCAGACGGCCACCGCGCAGGGTGAGGATCACGAGATCGACGGTGAGCAGGATCCGGGGTGGTTTCCACGTGTCGTCAGGCACCAGTCGACCATAGCTTTTTGTCGATCTGACAAGAAGGTGTTCAACCTGTCGGGTCGCGGACACTCGAAGTAGCGTCCAGGTCACCAGGAGCTGAGTCCGGCGGCGACGTGGTCCGACGGGATGGCGGCGCGGAACCGCCCCTGGTGGTGTGGCGGAACCAGTCGACAGACGACATGAGGGCAGAATCCGTTACGCCTGTGTGGGATTCGCCCGCCGGAGCGCTGTGACCTCGGTTACCTAACTGGTGAGCGGGAATCACCGTGCCGGATCAGGATTTGGAGCCAGGTGTGACTGCTGTGCCGAACCCCGCCCGCCGTACGCGTACCGACCCCTCGGTGGTGGCCCGATGACCGCCACCGCCGAACTGAAGGTCACCACGTCTACTCCCGGCGACCTTATGAGCACCCGCCAGCGGGTGCGGTTGGTGTTGGTCCTCGGGTCGCTGATCGCGATCGGCCCGCTGACCATCGACATGTACCTGCCGGCGTTCCCGGCCATCGTCGACTACTACGGGACCACCACGTCCCAGGTCCAGCTGACCCTCACCGGGACCCTGGTCGGCCTCGCTCTCGGCCAGCTGCTCGTCGGTCCGCTCTCCGACGCTGTCGGTCGACGCAAGCCGCTGATCGCCGGGATCGCCCTGCACATCGTGGCGTCGCTGCTCTGCGTCCTCGCCCCGAACATCGCGGTGCTCGGCACCCTCCGGGTGGTCCAGGGGCTCGGTGTGGCGGCGTCGTCGGTGGTCGCGATGGCGGTGGTCCGGGACCTGTTCGACGGGAAGGCGTTCGCCACCCTCCTGTCCCGGTTGTTGCTGGTCATGGGAGCGGCCCCGGTGCTCGCCCCGACGCTGGGCAGCGGGCTGCTGCGGTGGACCGACTGGCGGGGGGTGTTCGTGGCGCTCGCCGTGTTCGGGGTGATCCTCGTCGTGGTGGCGGCCCTCGGCCTGCCCGAGACGCTCCCCGTGGAGCGGCGGCGGCGTGGCGGGGTGGCCGCCACGGTGAAGCTGTACGGGTCGCTGCTGCGTGACCGTCCGTTCGTGGGGTTGGTCCTGGTCGCGGGGCTGGCGATGGCGGCGCTGTTCGCGTACGTCGCCGGGTCGTCGTTCGTGCTCCAGGGACAGTACGGCCTCAACGAGCAGGAGTTCGGCATCGCCTTCGGCGCGGGTGCGGTAGGACTGATCGGGGCGACCCAGCTCAACGTCCGGCTGCTGCGTCGTTTCCAGCCGCAGCGGATCCTCACCGTGTCCCTTCTCGGCGGGACGGTGGCCGGGTTGGTCCTGCTCGCGGTGGCGGCGACCGGACTGGGCGGGCTGCCCCTGCTGCTGGCCTCCCTCTGGGTGGTCCTCGCGGCGGCCGGGCTGGCGATGCCGAACGCTCCGGCGTTGGCGTTGTCCCGCCACGGTGAGGCGGCCGGCACGGCGTCGGCCCTGCTCGGGGCGGTGCAGTTCGGTGTGGGCGCGGTGGCGGCCCCCCTGGTCGGGGTCTTCGGGACCGGGGCGACGGCGATGGCGGTGGTGGTGGCCGGCGGGATGGTGGCCGCGACAGTGGTCCTGTACGTCGTGGTCCGGCCGGGCCAACTCGCCGACGTCGACCCGGACGCGGTGGTGGTCGTCGCCCACTGACGGGCTGGCCCCCACGAACGTCCGGGTCCCGGGGCCGCCGCTACGTCTTGAGGATCGTCAGTGTCGGCCCTGGCCGTGGGAGGTCGACGGGGTGCCGGGGTACTGAAATCCTCCGGCGGGCGGCGAGTAGCTGGACGGCCCGGCCGGCCACGCCCCCGGAGTTGTCTGCCACGCGGTCTGCTGCACACCGGCAGAACCACCCGGCGCCCACCCACCCGGCGCCCACCCGGCTGGTATGAAATTTCCGGGGCCAGGATGAGTCTGCACGATCTTCTGCGCGAGGTGCCTCTGAAGCTGCTCGTGATTCGGAGACCCGGGAGGGAGGTATCTATCCGCTAATTCCTTATTCTCGGCAAAGAATTCCAGCTGACGTGGGCCGAGGTGAGTGCCCCGAACCTTGATGTCTCTTAATCGATCAATGATCCGCTTCCGTTGTCTTTGGTCAGCCTCTCCGTTGGTAAGCTCACAATAAGTATCGACCCATTCTTGGTCGCTCTTGTGGCGCTTTCTGGATTTTTGCGGAGCGGTCGTTTCGGTGTGCAAATTGGCCGTTTCGACGTTGCGGGAATCTGTGGTGGAAGGCCCTGCCGGCCACGTCACCGGAGCTGTCTGCCGCGCGGCCTGCTGAACGCTGGCAGAGTCACTCTGCGCCGCCCCAACTGGGAGGTGGCACTGAAGGTTCTTGTACCTCCGCATGACCTCCAGTTCTTCTTCACTCAATTTTGTGTGGCCACCTGAAACATTTTTCAGGTGGCGTGCGGTTTTGGTGTAGTACTCAGGATCAAGCGAACCATTCCCCCAGGCTTCGAGGCGCGCTGCCCATTCCGACGCGTCGAGGCGTCCCCTTCGTCCGCTACTCCGGTTTGTCTGCTGCATTGCAGCTTGCTGCGCCGTTTCGACAGGGGCTGTTCCACGAGTTTTCAGGTACGTCTGGAGCGTTGCGTGATTCGGAGATCCGGGTGGGAGGTAGCGCTCCGCGAGATCTGGGTTTTCGGCAAAGAACTGCAACTGCTCTCGTCCGATTTTCGCGGGCTTACTCTTTAAGTATCTGAGGCGTCCTCTGATCTGCTCGCTTTGTTTCTTGTCGAGGTTCGGGTCGAGGCGTCTGCAATAAAGTTCGGCCCACTCGCTGTCGCTCCGAGCCGCTCTGAAGATCGCTGGTGATCGCTGGGGATCGGTCATTCGATTGTCCTGGACATCGCCGACCGCTCCGCCATTGTTCTGGAGATCCCCGACCGAGGCGCCATTGCCCTGCTCGTGGCCGACCGAGTAGTTGAAGTTGGCTACCATCTCATCGAGGACTCTCAGTTCCTCTACCGTGAGTTCAGGCTGCACTGTTTCCTCCTGTGGGTCTCGGCTTCGTCATCCATGACGGGCGGGTGCCGCGTTCGGTTCAACCCGGGTCGGCACGAGACGACGGCGGGGCCGGTCCCTGGGGTGGGACCGGCCCCGTTGCGTACGGGTCGGGGAGGCGCTACGGCTTCCAGGAGCCGGAGGTCTGGAACTTGTGGTTGTACTGGAGGACGCCGTTGGTGTCGGCCACGTTGAACACCACGGTCCCGCTGCGTTTCGTGCCCGCCGGCAGGTTGTTGCCGGAGGCGAGGGAGTCCCCGCAACCGGCCAGGATGCCGGCCAGGCCGTTGGTGGTGGTGCCGTCCGCGGCGACCCACTCGAAGTAGATCGGGTTGAGTGACGAGGTCCCCTTGGTGATCTCCGCGTCGACCTCGGCGATCAGGTACATGCCCTTGCTCGGGTCGGGGGAGAAGGAGCGGCACCCCTTGGTGCTGGTGGTGAACTTCTTGACGGTGATCTCCAGGTCGCCGTCGTTGTCGCTGAGGACGAGGGTGGAACCGGCCTTCATGTTGTACGTCTCGCCCTGCGGGGCCGGAGAGGCCGGGGGAGTGGTCGGCGCGGCGGTGGTGGGGGCCGGGGTGGTCGGCTCGGCGGCCGACGGCGACGGGGCCGGAGCTGTCGCCGACGGCCTGGGCTCGGCCGAGTTCTCCTCGGACCCGTCGTCGCCACCGAGGATGATCGCGAGGGCGCCACCGGCGCAGCAGAGCAGGAGGAACGCCGTCACGACGGCGATGATGATCAGTGCCGTCTTGCCGCCCGACCCGGACGGTGGCGCGTGGGGGGCGCCCAGGTAGTGCCCGCCGGAGGCCATCTTGGCTGGCGGGTAGGCCGCCCCGCCCTGAGGGGAGTATGGCATCCCGGACGGCGGCGGGTACGGCTGACCGGAGGTGGGCGCCCCATACGGCTGCCCGGAGACCGGCGGTGGGTACGGCTGCCCGGACACGGGAGGCTGCTGCCCGTACGGCTGGCCGGAGACCGGGGGCTGCTGACCGTACGGCTGCCCGGAGACCGGAGGCTGCTGGTGTTGCGCGTACGGCTGGCCGGAGACGGGAGGCTGCTGCCCGTACGGCTGGCCGGAGACCGGGGGTTGCTGGCCGTAGGGTTGACCGGAGACGGGGGGCTGTTGGCCGTACGGCTGGCCGGAGACGGGGGGCTGCTGCTCGGCGGGGGGCTGTCCCATCCCCGGAGACGACGGGTACGGGGCGGTCGGCGGGTACGCCGGGGTCGGTGGGTACGCGGGACTCGGTGAACTCCACGCGTCAGCCGCGCCCCACGGGTCGTCCTGGGGTGGCCCGTCGGCCGGGCGCGCCCATGGATCGTTCGGCGGCGGCGGAGCCGTCGGGTCGACGGGAGGGGGCGGCTGGTTCGACGGCTCCTGAGCCGGTTGGCTGGGGTCCTGCGGCCCGTATGGGGGCTGGGGGTGGCTCACCGTACTCCTCGGGACCTGGAGAAACTCGAACAGCCTGGACGCTACCGTGCCCCGGCAACCCTCCGATCCTGGTGGGCGGGCTGCTCTCCGGTCGTCCTCTGTTCGGCCGGGAACATCAGGCCGAGAACATGTTGCCCGGTGGCGGGCCGCCGACCACGAGGCTCAGGGCAGGTGCAGCACCGCTGCGGTACGCACCAGGTCCCCGTCGACGACGAACCGGCCACTGATGGTCGTGGGCGGTGCGGGCACCTCTGCCGCGTCGACCCGGGCCGGGGCGATCCGTGCGGTGAAGGTGCCGGAGTCCGGGTCGAGGTCGACCAGGGCGTCGTGGAAGTCGAGCCACTGGCGGACCACCGGGTGCCAGACCTTGTAGACGGTCTCCTTGGCACTGAAGACCACCACCGGCCAGGAGATCCCGGTCGGGAGCCGGGACATCCGCTCCTCCTCCTCGGGGAGGCAGATCAGTCGGCGTACCCCTGCTTCGAGGGTGCGGTGGTGCTCGGCGTCCATCCCGACCGACCGGAGTTCGGTGGCCCTGGCTGCGGCGGCGGCGCAGTAACCCCGGGTGTGGGTGATGGCACCGACCACTTCGGTCGGCCAGACCGGGGACCGGTCCGGGGCCGAGGGGACCGGCGTCGGTGGCAGGCCGAGGGCCGTCATCGCCCGCCGGGCGCAGACCCGCCCGGCGGTGAAGTCCTGTCGGCGACTCGTCACCGCGGACTCGGTCAACGCGGCCCGTTCGGCGGGTAACAGTGGTGCGGTGAAGTCCGGCGGCTCCGCCACCGCCACCGCCACCTGCGGTGGCAGCAGGTCACGCATCACGCCCCCCGAGCAGCATGCGACGACCGTACTCCACCCCGGCCGCTCGCGTGGCCCCGTGTATGGACGACCGCCGCCGGGAGAAGGAGGTGGGAATTGCGCGAGGCGCGATCGACGGATGACGGTACGTTAGCTGCAGGATGTAAACCATTCGGTTGGCATCGCATCCGTCGGAAATCCGAATCACCTGCCCCATTGTGCGGTTCGCCCCTGGTGGCTAAGCTGCTCATGCGCGCCCCAATCGCCCGCTTCCCCCGTGGCAGGCGATCGGGGCGCGCTTCTTCGTTTCCGGCCCGCTCGGGGTCTCAGATCCAGCGGCCGTCCAGCCACATCCGGGCCGACCACTCGGCGGACGTGATCACCTTTCCGACGAACACCGGATAGAAGTACGCGAAGCAGAGCGCCACCAGCAGCACATATGCGCCGACGATCAGGCCACCGACCAGCCGCCGATCGGCCCGTTCCTGTTCCGCCTCGGTCTGCGTCGCCGCTGTCGCCACCGCCGTCGCACCCCCCGACGCCGAGTCCGATCGGGCCGACGTGTCGCCCGATCCCGTGGTCGCCCGGGCCGGCGACACCGGGCCCGGGGTGGCGATCGCACCCAACACGTACGTCACCGCCAGCACCAGGAACGGCAGGGCGGGCGCGGTGTAGAAGGAGAACATCGTCCGCCCGTCGAGGGCGAACCAGAACCAGGGCAGCAGACCGAACGCGGTGCAGAGCAGGATCGCCCCGGCCCGCCAGTCCCGGCGGGCCAGCCCCAGCCAGGCGGTCCCGGCCAGCGCCGGAAGGAACGACCACCACAGCAGCGGGGTGCCGAGCAGCAGGACCTCGGCCGCACAGGCCGCCGCCCCGCAGGGGCCGTCACCGTTCCAGTAGAAGGCGACCGGACGGCCCAACAGCAGCCACTGCCACGGCCACGACTGGTACTTGTGCGACTCGGTGAGGCCGCTGTGGAAGCCGTACGCGGCGAGATGGTACTCCCACAGGTTCTTCAGGGGGCCGATGACCGGCATGTCACTGAGGGCGGTGACGTGCGCGTACTGCGCGGGGTCGCGGTAGTAGCCGTGGTCGGTGAGGAACCAGCCCGACCAGGTGGCGAGGTAGGCCAGGACCATGACCACCCCGGCCAGGACCATCCAGGGCAGCTCATCGAGGAGGGCGTCCCGCCACGGTTTCCGGACGCCGGCCGAGCGGCGCAGGTTGACCTCCCAGAACAGTGCCAGGAGGCCGAAGGCCGGCAGGAAGTACAGGGCGCTCCACTTGACCGCGACGGCCAGGCCGAGCAACGCCCCGGCGGCCAGCCGCCACCAGGGCCAGTTCCGCCATCCGCCGGCGGGACGTCCGGCCCGGCCGGGCCGGGACGGGTCGAGTCCGGCGTCGACGGCGCGCGCCCACCGGCGTCGCCGGGCGTCCCGGTCGAGGACCAGGGCGCCGAACGCGGCCAGGACGAACAGCAGCAGGAAGATGTCGAGCAGTGCGGTGCGCGACAGCACCATGTGGAAGCCGTCCAGGGCGAGCAGGAGGCCCGCCGTGCAACCCAGCAGGGTGGACCGGAACATCCGTCGGCCGATCCGGACCAGCAGCAGGACCGACACGATTCCGGCGACGGCCGCCGAGATCCGCCAGCCGAACTCGGGGGCGGTGGTCATCAGCGCCCCGGGCACATTGATGCCCTGCTCGGCGTCGGAATACCCGAACGCCCACTCGCCGAGCCCGATGAGCCACTTGCCCAGCGGCGGGTGGACCACGTACGCCGCGACGTCGTCCTTGTAGTTCCACTCGACGCCCTTGTCGACGAGCTGCCACCCCTCGCGGGCGTAGTAGACCTCGTCGAAGATCTTGCCCTTGGGGTGGCTGAGCCCGACCAGCCGTAGGATCGCCGCTATCGCCACCACCACGGCGGTGGCGAGCCAGGAGTTGACGTCCAGCCGGGCGTCGATCGTGGCCAGTCGGCGGCGGACGATGCCGACGCCGCCGCCCCCGCCGGACGGGGGAGTCCTCGCTGCCGGATCCGGTGTCGCCGGTCCGGTGTCGCCGGTCGCCGCATCGGCCCGGTCGGCGTTCGCGCTCTGCGCTGTCGACGCACTCGTCACCCGGCGATCGTAGGCTGCGAAGGTGCCCGGTGGCGCCTGTCGTCCCGATACCGGTACGAACGTCGATGAAGGAGTGCCTCTTTTGGGTGACATGTCGGAGTGCGGTCGGCTGGTGCTGCTCGGCGCGCCGCTCGGAAACCCCGGTGACGCCTCCACCCGCCTGCGCGAGGTCCTGGCCGCCGCCGACGTGGTCGCGGCCGAGGACACCCGCCGACTGTCCCGGCTCGCCCGGGACCTCGACGTCACCGTCGGCGGTCGGATCGTCTCCTACTTCGAGGGCAACGAGGAGCGGCGTACCCCGGAACTCGTCGACGTCCTCCGCGCCGGATATCTCGTCGCGCTGGTCACCGACGGCGGGATGCCCAGCGTCTCCGACCCCGGGTACCGGCTGGTGCGGGCGGCGCTGGACGCGGGCGTACCGGTCACCGCCGCCCCCGGCCCCAGCGCCGTCACCACCGCCCTGGCCCTCTCCGGGCTGCCCTGCGACAGGTTCTGCTTCGAGGGGTTCCTGCCCCGCACCCCCGCCGGTCGCCGGTCCCGGCTGCGCGGGCTGGCCGCCGAGGAACGGACCCTGGTGCTGTTCGAGGCCCCGCACCGGATCGCCGGGGCCCTGGCCGACCTGGCCTCGGTCTTCGGCCCGGACCGTCCGGCCGCCCTCTGCCGGGAACTGACGAAGACCTACGAGGAGGTCGTCCGCCGCCCGCTCGGCGACCTGGCCGCCTGGGCCGCCGAGAACCCGCCCCGGGGGGAGATAACCCTGGTGGTGGCCGGGGCGCCGCCGGCAGCCGCGCAGCGGCCCGACGACGCGACGCTACGCGCCGAGGTGGCCGACCAGGAGGCCGCCGGGCTGTCCCGCCGCGACGCGATCAGCGAGGTGGCCACCGCGTACGGGATGCGCCGCCGCGAGGTCTACGGCATCGTCCACGCCACCGACTGACCGGTGTCCCCGCCGAGGCGGCGGCGGTGTGCGCTCGGGCGGCGGTCCCCGCCGAGGAGGTGGCCGCCGGTGTCCCCGGTCAGATGGCGGTGACCAGGAAACCGAGCGTGATCAGCAGGGGGCCGCCGAGGGAGGCGGCGATCGCCCAGCGTCGCATCTTTCCGTCGGTCAGCCGGGTCGCCCCGCCGTACCTGGCGATCCCGACAGCGCACGCCCCCACCGCCGCCAGCCCGAGCAGCCACCGCAGGTGGGTGACCACACCGGTGCCGACGTACGCGGTCTCACCGCCCGGTCCGGTCATCCGGGCGGTCAGCTCGGTGCCGGTGGCGGTGTGCTCGGTCGACACGCCGGTGACGCGTACCCCGTGGGCGACGAACCGTGACCGGTCGGCGACGAAGGTGCCCCGGCACCGTTGGGTCAGCCCACCCCCGGTGCACTCGCCGATCACCACCGTCCCCGTCGTCGCATGGCCGACGGCGATCCACAACGGCCCGGCGGTGACCCAGGCGAAGAAGGCCGTCAGCAGGCTCAACACCAGCACGGCAGAGAGGCCGGGCAGGGGGTCGGGCGGGCGGGGGGCACGACGTACCCGGCTCTGCGTACCCCGGCGGTTGCCGGTGCCCGGGTCGGTGGCGCGGCTCGGGGGGTCGGGGCGGATCGGGGTGCCGTCCCAGTGCACCTCCTCGATCGGCAGCCAGAACGCGTCGTCGTCGGCCGCGTCCTTGAGCCGTCCCCGACGGTTCTGGCGGATCGGCACCCGGTTCGGAACGGCGTCCACCGGGGCGCCGGTGGTGGGTTCCGTCTCGACCACCGTCCCGATGGGCTGGGTGACGGCTGTGGGGTCCTCTTCCGGCGGGCCCGCAGGCGGGGACGGCCGGACGTCCTCTGTCGCTCCCGATCGACTGTCGTTGTGCTCACGGGCGGTGCCTCTACCAGTCACGATGTTCATTGGACACCGACAGGGGAGGGGTCGGAGGGCAGCTCAGAGGGCGTGTCGACGACAAATCGCCACCGATCGCGCAGAGTCGTGGGGGTGTGACGACGGCGTGGTCTGCCCATAGGTTCGCGGTCGGTGTGGGCCGGTCACTAGGCTTGCTGGTCATGAGTCACGTTCTCGCGGCGGTGGCCTGGCCGTACGCCAACGGCCCCCGCCACATCGGTCACGTCTCCGGCTTCGGCGTTCCCTCCGACGTCTTCGCCAGGTACATGCGGATGGCCGGTCACGACGTGCTCATGGTCTCCGGCACCGACGAGCACGGGACCCCGATCCAGGTGCAGGCCGACAGCGAGGGGGTCACCCCCCGCGAGCTGGCCGACAGGTACAACCGGGTGATCGTCGAGGACCTGCACGGCCTCGGCCTGTCGTACGACCTGTTCACCCGGACCACCACCGGCAACCACTACGCGGTGGTGCAGGAGCTGTTCGAGGGGATGCACCGCAACGGGTACATCGTGCCGAAGGTGACGATGGGGGCGATCTCCCCGTCCACCGGCCGGACCCTGCCCGACCGGTACATCGAGGGCACCTGCCCGATCTGCGGGTACGACAGCGCCCGGGGCGACCAGTGCGACAACTGTGGCAACCAGCTCGACCCGGTGGACCTCGTCGACCCCCGATCGAAGATCAACGGGGAGACCCCGCAGTTCGTCGAGACCGAGCACTTCTTCCTCGACCTGCCCGCCCTGGCCGACGTGCTCCGACAGTGGCTGGACACCCGGGCGGGGTGGCGGCCCAACGTGCTGCGCTTCTCCCGCAACCTCCTCGACGACCTCCAGCCCCGGGCCATCACCCGGGACCTGGAGTGGGGGGTGCCGATCCCGCTGGAGGGCTGGGTCGACCGGTCCGACAAGCGGATCTACGTGTGGTTCGACGCCGTCATCGGCTACCTCTCCGCCTCCATCGAGTGGGCCCGCCGCTCCGGCGACCCGGAGGCGTGGCGCAGGTGGTGGTCGACCGACGACGCCGGCAAGGACGCCCAGGGCTACTACTTCATGGGCAAGGACAACATCGTCTTCCACTCGGTGATCTGGCCCGCGCTGCTCTCCGGCTACTCCGGGGAGGGGGCCAGGGACGGTGAGCCCGGTCGGCTCGGTCGGCTCAACCTCCCCACCGAGGTGGTCTCCAGCGAGTTCCTCACCATGGAGGGGCGCAAGTTCTCCTCGTCCCGCAAGGTGGTCATCTACGTCCGGGACTTCCTCGAACGGTACGACGCCGACGCGCTGCGCTACTTCATCGCGGTGGCCGGACCGGAGAGCAACGACACCGACTTCACCTGGGCCGAGTTCCTCCGCCGCAACAACGACGAGTTGGTGGCCGGGTGGGGGAACCTGGTCAACCGGTCGGTGTCGATGGCGGCGAAGAACTTCGGCGCGATCCCCCCTGTCGACCCGACCGGGCTGACCGACGCCGACGAGGCGCTGCTGGCGGTCTCCCGGGCCGGGTTCGCCACCGTCGGCGACCTGATCGGTAGGCACCGGCAGAAGCAGGCCATCGGGGAGGCGATGAAGGTCGTCGCCGAGGCCAACCGCTACCTGTCCGAGCAGGCCCCGTGGAAGCTCAAGGGCGAGGAGGACAAGCCCCGGATGGGGACCGTCCTGCACGTCGCCCTCCAGGTGATCAGCGACGCGAACACGCTGCTCACCCCCTTCCTCCCGCACTCCGCCCAGAAGATCCACGAGCTGCTCGGGGGCACCGGCGTACACGCCCCGATGCCGTCGATCGTCGAGGTCGACGACCTCGACGGCGGACCCGGGTACCCGGTGTTGACCGGGGACTACACGGTCGGGGCCCGGTGGGAGTCGGTTCCCCTTCAGGCGGGTCGGCAGCTCACCGCACCGAAGCCGGTCTTCCGCAAGCTCGACCCGTCCATCGTGGAGGAGGAGTTGGACCGCCTCGGCGGCTGACGTCCCACCACCGGGCGGGCGCGGTGACGCGGCCCCGGGGATCACCCGAGGCCGCGTCGGTCGACCGGGGCCGGACCCGCACCGGCCCCGTCCCCGGTCGTCTCAGGCGCGGGCCATCGCCGGCTGACCGATGAAGTCGAGCATCGCCCGGTTCATCTCCTCGGCGTTGGTCCACGGGATGCCGTGCGGGGCACCGCGCAGGGTGACCAGCCGGCTGTCCGCGATCATCGGCTGCAACCGCTGACCGGTCTTCGGGTAGGGCAGCACCTGGTCCTGGTCGCCCTGGATGATCTGCACCGGCACGTCGATCCGGGGCAGGTCACCCCGGAAGTCGGTCAGCCAGGCGTCAACGCACTCCAGGGTGCCGATCGCCGAGGCCCGCGCGCCGATGTCCCAGTGCGCCCGGTACGCCTCCTCGCTGACCAGCTTCCCCCGGTTCTCCGGGTAGTTGAAGAAGCTGTCGCAGAACTTCGTCAGGTAGGCGAACCGGTCGGCGACGATGGCCTGCTTGAATCCGTCGAAGAGGCTCTGCTCGACCCCCTCCGGGTTGTCCGCCGTCTTCAACAGGTACGGCGCCAGCGGCGCGGCCAGCACCGCCTTGCTGATCCGCTCCGAGCCGTACGTGCCGAGGTAGCGGGTCACCTCGCCGGTGCCCATGGAGTGCCCGACCAGGATCACGTCGGTCAGGTTCAGCTCGGTCAGCAGGACGTCCAGGTCGGCGGCGAAGGTGTCGTAGTCGTACCCGGTGCTGGGCTGGGCGGAGTTGCCGAAGCCGCGCCGGTCGTAGGTGATCGTCCGGTATCCGGCCTGCAACAGCGGACCGACCTGCTTCTCCCAGGTCGCCCCGTTGAAGGGGAACCCGTGGATCAGCACCACCGGCTGCCCGGTGCCGTGGTCCTCGTAGTACAGGTCGATGGGCGCGAGGTTCTCCGCGCCAACGGTGACGAAAGGCATGCGGATCTCCTGATCAACTGACGTCTCGGACCCCCACGCCTACCCGACCCACCCGCCGTTATGCCGCCGCCCCGAGCCCGCCTCCGACGCCGCCCCCCGCCCCCCGCCCCGACCCGGGTCCCGGTCGGCTGCCACGGCTTTGGCACCGGTGGTCGCCTCGGTTCGAACCGAACCCGGTCGGCGTCCGTCAGGTGACCGACGAGTCGAGACCAGCGGAGGTCGCAGTGTCGGATGCGGATTTTGTTGATGATTCCTGGTGGCCAGATGATTCCTGGTTGGCCGCGCCGTTGGACGGGAGCGGGGACAGCGCGCCCAAGCACGTCAAGTACGTTCAATACCGTACGGATCTGGAGTGGGCAGAACTCCTGCGGAGATTTGCCCGAGGCGAACTGAACGACGAGATAGAAATTCGGTCGGTCAAGAACCACCTGTACGACATCAAGCGGGACAAGTCTTTGCTGAGGCGAGACCAACTTCGGTTCTTTGCCGAGCATCCGGAATTTGCAGGTAAGTATCTTCCGAGCGGGTCGGGAAATCGAGCCACGCTGGACGGGTTCGATGCCAGAGGAGTGATCCCCGAGTTACCGGCCGAGCCGAAGGGGCGGGTTCGAACGGATGCCGACTGGGCGGTTCTCCTGAAATTACGCTCGATCGGCGAGCTCCACGACAGTGAGTTGAGAAATAGTGTCTCGACCCACCTGAGTGACATCAAGGCCGGCAAGAAGAAAATCGGCGAGAAGCAGCTAGACTTCTTCAGGAATCATCCAGATTATACGGCGAAATACATTGTGGAGGGCACGGTGAGCGGACGAATCGTCGCCGGGCTGGAAGATCCGCAGAAGTGGGAAGCCGCGCAGGGTCCGCCGAATTCGAAGAAGAAGAAGCGTACCGGAGCTGAGTGGGCGGTGCTCCTCGCGGCGCGCGCGACCGGGCGGATCAGCAAGCAGGACTTGGCGGCCACCAGATTCTACCTGCGCGACATCAGGCGGGGACAGGCGATCCTGAAGGAACCGGTGGCGGAGTTCTTCGTCCGCCATCCGGAATACGCGCACTACCTGCCGTCTGATCCTAAAAGGCGGGAGCCCTACGAGGCGGCGAGGAGGGCTCTGGGCGCTGCCCCGAACGAGCGCACCGTCGAGGTCCACGAGGCGGCGCGGGCGACGGTGCCGGTGGGCATGCCGGGGCCGGTCTCCGTGGCCGGTG
>NZ_JBEPEQ010000023.1:0-59500 GCF_040300925.1 Micromonospora sp. NPDC000207 | reverse complement strand
TGGGCAGGCACCCCACCACGGCGACCGCCAGGGCGGTGCCGGTGCTGGCCGTCCACCACCGCGCCTGGTCGCGCTCACGGCGTTTGACCCAGGCGGTCAACTCGACGCCGACCTCCCGGCGGCGCTGCTCCGACAGGTCACTCAGGGCCGCCACGATCAGGTGGGCGGCGCTCTTGTCGATCAGCTCGAACAGGTCGCTGGTGCCGCCCTCGGCCAGCTCGCGCTGTCGCCGGACGGCACTTTTGATGATCTCGTCGCGACGGCTCACACCCGCTCCTCGACCTGGTCGGTGGTGGACTGGTCGGCCGACCCCCGGGTGACGGCCATCCCGGTGGCCAGGGCGTGTCGGCACGGGCCCCGCTGCCCCCGGTGCTTGGCCCACCAGGGACAGGTGCAGGTGAACGCGCCGTCGGGCAGGTGTCGGACCCGGTAGACCTGGTCCCCGCTGCGGACCGTTGCCGACGTCGGCGCGCCCGCCGACCCCCCGGCTCCGTCAAGCTCCACAGCACCGGCGTCGAGGAGAGCGCGGGCCCCGACCAGGCGGGGGTTGTCCCGTTCGGCCCGACCGGCGTCGTACGGCATGACCCTGTGGAAGTAGGCCCCCTCGGCGACGTCGTACCCCACCCGACCTGCGGTGCCGAGCTGGGCCAGGGCACCCCGGACCCGGGCGGGGTCGAAGCCGGCCTGGCCGGCGAGGTGGTCCACGTCGATCGTCGGATCCCAGGAGAGCAGGGCGGAGACCAGGTCGGCGTCGTCGACCACGTCGTCACCGGCCAGCGCCGTCAACGCCGCCCCCTCCCCGGAGAAACCCCGGTAGGGCTCGGGGGAGAGGGTCAGGGAGAGGCGCAGCGCCCCGGTGTCCAGCTCCCAGGTGCTCGGCACCGGGGCGGAACCGGCCGCCACCGTCGGCCCGTACACCCGGAGGGTCCTGGCGAACCGCAGCATCGGACGCAGCGCGACCAGCCGGCTCGCCCCGGCCAGGCAGACCGCCCCCGGCGCCGGTCGGGAGGTCAGCCGCAGCGTCCGCCCGGCCGGCACCACCCAGAGCACCGACCGGTCGGTGGCGGGAGGCAGTCGACGCAGGAACGCCGCCGCCTCGGTCGCCGAGATCTCCGCCCGGGGCTCGAACCGGGCGGCCAGCACCTGCACCTCGGCGAATCCGCGCAGCCAGCGAACCGGCAACGGAACCTTCTTCTCCACCACCGGGCCGTCGAGGGTGGAGACGGTGAGGTCGTCCGGGCCGACCGACATGTGCAGCGGGTCGAGGCCGCCGACCCGGGCCAGCGCCTCCCGCAGCGGGTTGTTCACGTCGACGTTGGTCGTCCCGTGCTCCACCACGTCGCCGTCGAGCCCCTCGGGGAGGGCGTCCATCCGGGCGTACACCCCGCAGCAGCCGGAGAAGGACTCGAACCGCAGCCGGTCCCGGCTGCCGGTGACCACCGGGTCGAGGCTCGCCGGGCTCACCGGGCGGTGGTAGCGGGTGCGGGCCACCTCCGCCACCGCCAACAGGCCGACCGCCGCCGCGTGCGGCGTGGTGAGGAAGCCGTCGAAGAAACGGGGGTTGGGTGCCGGTCCACCGCTGGTCTGCAGGGCGAGGCCACCCTGTCCGAGGGCCGAGGACCCGAGATACCGGTACGTCTGAACTGCGCTCACGTCCGGGACGCTAGGGCAGACCCCCGACAGAAGTCAGCGGGTACGCGGCCGGCGGACCGGCCAGCCGGTGGGCCAGGGCGGTGTGTCGGCGTCCCGCCCCGACGGTCCGCACCGCCGCCGCGAGGGCCCGACGGGAACCGACGAGCACCACCAGCTTCCTGGCCCGGGTGACTGCCGTGTAGAGCAGGTTGCGTTGCAGCATCATCCACGCGCTGGTGGTCAGCGGCACCACCACCGCCGGATACTCCGAGCCCTGCGACCTGTGGATCGTCACCGCGTACGCGTGGGTCAGCTCGTCGAGTTCGTCGAAGTCGTACTCGATGGTCTCGTCCTCGTCGGTGCGGACGGTGAGCGTCTGCTCCTCAGTGGAGAGCGCGACGACCACCCCGACGGTGCCGTTGAAGACCCCGGCCTGCCCCTTGTCGTAGTTGTTGCGGATCTGGGTGACCTTGTCGCCGACCCGGAAGACCCGTCCGCCCATCCGCCGCTCCGGCTGCCCCTCCCGGGCCGGTGTGAGCCGCTGCTGGAGCAGGGTGTTGAGCGCCCCCGCCCCGGCCGGGCCCCTGTGCATCGGGGTGAGGACCTGCACGTCGCGGCGGGGGTCCAGGCCGAACCTCGCCGGGATCCGGTCGTACGCCACGTCGACGGTGAGCGCGGCGGTGGCCTCGGTGTCGTCGCAGGCGAAGAGGAAGAAGTCGGTCATCCGGTCGAACAGCGGTGGGCGACCGGCGTTGATCCGGTGGGCGTTCGTCACCACCCCCGACTCAGCGGCCTGGCGGAAGATCCGGGTCAGCCGGACCCGGGGGACCGCCTCGGCGGCGAGCAGGTCCCGCAGCACCTCCCCGGCACCGACCGAGGGGAGCTGGTCGACGTCACCGACGAGCAGCAGGTGTGCCCCCGGCGGGACCGCCTTCACCAGCTTGTTGGCCAGGACCAGGTCGAGCATGCTCGCCTCGTCGACGACCAGGAGGTCCACGTCGAGGGGGTTGTCCCGGTCGTGCGCGGCGTCCCCACCGGGACGCAGTTGCAGCAGCCGGTGCACTGTGGCGGCCGGGTGCCCGGTCAGCTCGGCGAGGCGTTTCGCGGCCCGCCCGGTCGGCGCGACGAGTGTCACCCTGGCCTGTTTGGCGGCGGCGAGTTCCACGATCGAGCGGACCGTGAAGCTCTTGCCGCACCCGGGGCCGCCGGTCAGGACCGCGACCTTCGAGGTCAGCGCGAGGCGTACCGCCTGCTCCTGCTCGGGGGCCAGCTCCGCGCCGGTGCGGGCCCGCAGCCAGGCCAACGCCTTCGTCCAGTCGACGGTGCCGAAGTGCGGCATCCGGTCGGCGGTGCCCTGCAGCAGCCGCAGCAGCGACCCGGCGAGGGACTGCTCCGCCCTGTGGAACGGGACCAGGTACACCGCCTCGATCGGTGCCCCGTCGGTCGCCCGACCGGCGGGGGCCGCCTCGGCGGGAAGGGTTTCCCGGACCACTCCCTCCTCGTCGACGAGGTCGTCCAGGCAGGTGGCGACCAGGTCGGCCGGGACGTCGAGGATCTTCACCGCCTCCGTGACGAGCTGGGGGACCGGCAGGTAGCAGTGTCCGTCGTCGGTCGCCTCGGAGAGGGTGTACGCCAATCCGGCCTTGACCCGTTCCGGGCTGTCGTGCGGAATGCCGACCGACCGCGCGATCGTGTCGGCGGTCTTGAACCCGATTCCCCACACGTCGGCGGCCAGCCGGTACGGCTCGGCGGTCACCACGTCGACGGCGGTGTCGCCGTACTGCTTGTAGATCCGTACGGCCAGCGAGGTGGAGACGCCGACCCCCTGGAGGAAGACCATCACCTCCTTGATCGACTTCTGTTCCTCCCAGGCGGCGGTGATCTTCGCGGTCCGCTTCGGCCCGAGCCCGGGTACCTCGACGAGTCGGGCCGACTCCTCCTCGATCACGCGCAGGGTGTCCAGCCCGAAGTGGGCCACGATCCGCTCGGCGAAGACCGGCCCGATCCCCTTGACCAGGCCGGAGCCGAGATACCGCTGGATGCCCTGGACGGTGGCCGGCAGCACTGTGGTGTACGAGTCCACCTCGAACTGTCGGCCGTAGCGCGGATGCGACGACCAGCGGCCCCGCAGCCGCAGGCTCTCCCCGCACTGGGCACCGAGCAGCGCCCCGACCACTGTCAGCAGGTCGGTGCCGCGTTCGGTGGCCACCCTGGCGACTGTGTAGCCGGTCTCCTCGTTGACGTAGGTCAGCCGTTCCAGGACCGCGTCCAGGACGGCCGTCGAGGGACGATCGTTCACCAGGGTCATCCTGCCGCCGTGGTGCCCGCCTCGGCGCACCGGGTCGTGGGTGCCGCAGACGGGGGTGGAGCGTCACCCGAGGGTGATCGACCCCTCCCCATACGCGAACGGTTAGGTTAACCTAACCTAACCCGGAGTGAAGTGGGAGGCGGACGTGAAGCGGAGCTGGGGAGCACTCGTGCTCAAGGCCATGGGGGGCCGGGACTTCCGGCTGACGGTGCTCGACTCCGAGCGGGTCAGCAACACCCTCCACCGGCTGCACGTCGACGGCGGAGGACTGCTCACCGCCGTCGACGTCCACCCGACGATGTGGATCCGGCTCTGGTTCGACGACGGTGGCCGTCCGCACCAGCGCGCGTACACGCTCGTCGACCCGGACCCGACCACCGGCCGGTTCCACCTGGAGTTCGCCCTGCACGACGGGTGCGCCGCCCGCTGGGCCGGTGCCGCCGTACCGGGGGACACCATCCACGCGACCCTCCAGGGCAGCGCCTTCACCCTGCCCGACCCCACCCCGAGCCACCTCTACCTGGTCGGCGACTCGTCGTCCCTCCCCGCCGTCAACAGCCTCCTCGACGCCGCCGGCGACCTCCCCGCCACCATCTGGCTGGAGTACGCCACCGACGACGAGAAGGGCCTCACCCACCGGACCCGGGCCGGTCAGGAGGTGGTGTGGGTGCCCCGGCTCGACGATGGACGACACCTCGTCGAGACCGTCCAGGCGGCCCTGCCCGTCGCCGTCGACGGGGCGTACCACTGGGTGGCCTGTGAGGCGGGGACCACCCGGGCCGTCGCCCGCCACCTGCGCCGGGGCCTCGGTGTGCCCCGCCACCAGATATCCGCCCTCGGATACTGGAACGCCAGGTGACCGCCGGCCCCACCGGCACCGTCGCGCTGCGGTCCCGGTGGTTCATCCTGGCCGTGCTCTGCCTCGTCCAACTCGTCGTGGTGCTCGACAACACCATCCTCACCGTGGCGGTGCCGTCGCTGACCCGCGACCTCGGTGCCACCACCGCCGACATCCAGTGGGTCATCAACGCGTACGCCCTGGTGATGGCGGGTCTCCTGCTCACCGCCGGGAGCGTCGTCGACAGGTGCGGTCGCCGCCGGATGCTGCTTGTCGGACTGGTGGTGTTCGGGCTGGCCTCGGCCGCCGCAGCCGCCGCCCAGACCTCCGCCCACCTGGTCGCCGCCCGGGGCCTGCTCGGGCTCGGCGGTGCGCTGCTGACCACCGCCACCCTCGCTGTCGCGATGCAGGTGTTCGGCCCCGCCGAACGCCCCCGGGCCATCGGGATCTGGGCGGCGGTCAACGCCCTCGGTTTCGCCGCCGGGCCACCCGTCGGGGGTCTCCTCCTGGCCCACTACCGGTGGCCGGCCATCTTCCTGGTCAACCTGCCCGTCGTGGCGATCTGCCTGGTCGCCGCCCTGGTCCTGATCCCCGAGTCCCGGCACCGCGCCGGCCGCCTCGACCTGGTCGGCGCGCTGCTGTCCACAGTCGGCCTGGGCACCGCCGTCTTCGCCATCATCCAGGGACCTGAGCAGGGCTGGACGTCCCGCCCGGTGCTCGGAGCGGCGGTGGGCGCAGCGCTGCTGATCGCCGCCTTCGTCGCCTGGGAACGACACACCCCCGCGCCAATGCTCGACGTGCACTTCTTCCGGAACCGGCGCTTCGTCGGCGCGATCTCCGGGGTCGTGTTGATCACCTTCGGCAGCGCCGGGGCGCTGTTCCTGCTCGCCCAGCAGCTTCAGTTCGTCAGGGAGTACCCCGCCTGGGAGGCCGGCGCCCGGATGGCCCCCTTCGCGCTCACAGTGGTGCTGCTCAACGTCTGCGGCATCGCGGCCCTGCTGATCCGACGACTCGGGATCCCGCTGGCCATCGCCGCCGGGATGACCACCCTCGCCGTCGGGCTGGTCGTCGCCGCGTACGCCCCGCCCGACAGCTACCAGGTCCTGCTCGTCGGTCTGCTGCTGATGGGGGCGGGTTGCGCGGTGGCCAACCCGGCGATCGTGGAGGCGGTGCTCAGCTCCATCCCGCCCGAGCGGGCCGGCACCGGGGCCGGGATCGACGGGACCATGTCCGAGGTGGGCGGCAGCCTCGGCATCGCCGTCCTCGGGGCGGTCCTCAACGCCCGGTTCACCGCCGCCCTCCCGGTGGCCCTGGCCGGTGCCGGGTCCTTCCCCGCCGCGGTGGCCGCCGCCGGCACCGCCGCCGAACGCGAGGAGGTCGCCTCGGCGTTCAACGACGCCGTGGTGGTGGGGCAGACCGTCGGCGCGGTGGCCGTCCTCGCCGGTGGATGCCTCGCCGGGTTGCTGGTGCACCGGGCCGGTCGGCGTACCCCGGACCCGTCCGGCCCCGAGCCGGTCGTGCCGCAGACCGGGGTACGCCCCGACGGGGCGCGTCGGGCGGTGCCGGCGGGCCGGTGAGCAGCAGCGGGTGAGGTCGGGGACCTAGCCTCCGACGAGGCCGTGCGACAGGTCCGCCAGGACCGTGGCCGTGTCGGGGGTGGCTGCGCACAGCCGCCCCGCGTAGTCCAGTGCGAGCAGGTGCTGCTCCGGTGTGAAGTCCGCGATCGCGTCGGCGACGAGGAACGGCTGGATGTCGTGACTGAATGCGTCGGAGGCGGTCGCGAGACAGCCGATGTGGGCGTAGATCCCGCAGATGATCAGTTGGTCGCGTCCCCGTTCGGCCAGCTCGTCTCCGAGCGCCGATCGGTGGAAGGCGCTGTAGCGCCATTTGGTGAACACCTGGTCGGTCGGACCGGGGGTCAACTCGGCCACGATGGCTGTGTGCTCCGGCGAGTCGGTCATCCCGGCGCCCCAGACATCCTTGAGGAGGCCGCGCTGCTCGTCGGTCATGCGACCCGGTTGGGCGGTGTACAGCACCGGGACGCCCAACTCCACGCACCGTCGCCGCAGGCGGGCCACGTTGTCGACGAGGGTGGTCCGAGGTGGTTCGCCTGGCGGGAAGAAGTCGACGAAGTAGTTCTGCATGTCGTGGATCAGGAGGGCCGCCCGGCGGGGTGAAGCGCGCCAGGGGACCACCTCATCGGGCAGTTCGGACTTCTCAGGCATAGGGTACGGAGTGATCGCGGGGATGCCCATGCTGTCTCGCTCTGCAGCAGTATTGGTGCCTCAGTGTGATGTCGACAATTCCGTGGGTTGATCCGAACCACACTTCTCGGCTGTTACTCATCGGCAGCATACACTCCTGCGCGTCGCCATCGACCCGCAGTTTGGAGAAGATGTGGATGCGCCTGACCCGGTGTCCGCTGTGGAAATCATCGACAATCTGCCCGCAATGGACGATCCCTCCTTCGCACTGATTCACCGGCCTGGACGTGGGTCGTTCGTCGAAGTCCTGACCGGAGACTCCGAGATTCGTCGCTCCCTTGAGGACGTGCCGGTCGTCGCCGAGACGGACTCCGGTCCCGGTAGCGACTCTCTCGTGGTCGTTCCGTATCGGCAGATCGTCGAGAGAGGTTTCGCCTGCGTTGACGACGACGTGCCGATAATTGTTTTGAGAATCCGTCGTAGTGAGCGCGTTAATTTGTCCGACGCGCTGCTCTCCCTGCCTCGGGAACGGGTCTCCCTCAAGGGTGGCGAATTCGATGTCGACGACCGGGAGTACGCAGAGACCGTAGCGACCCTCCTGGCCGAAGAAATCGGAAGGGGCCAGGGGTCGAACTTCGTCGTCAGTCGCAGATTCGTCGCCGAGATCCCGAACTACTCGGTCAGGTCGGCACTGGCTGTCTTCGCCCGCCTGCTCACTGCCGAACAGGGCTCCTACTGGACGTTCCTGGTCCACGCCGAGGGGCGTACGTTCGTGGGTGCCAGCCCGGAGCTGCACGCCGGCCTCACCTCGGGCACCGTCGTGATGAACCCGATCAGCGGCACCCACAGGTATCCGCCGCACGGACCCGACCTGCCCGACCTGCTCGCCTTCCTCGCCGACCCCAAGGAGACCGACGAGCTGAACATGGTCCTGGACGAGGAGCTGAAGACCATGGCCGCCATCTGCCCGCTCGGTGGCCGTCTGACCGGCCCCACGCTGCGGGAGATGGCCCGGCTCGCGCACACCGAGTACCTGCTGACCGGCCGCACCCCGCTCGACCCGCGTGGAGTGCTGCGCGAGACGATGTTCGCGCCGACGGTCGTGGGTAGCCCCCTCAAGAGCGCGTGCGAGGTGGTTTCCAGGTACGAACCGACAGGTCGTCGCTACTACGCGGGCGTCGTGGCGCTGATCGGCAGGGACGAGTCCGGCGCCCCCGAGATGGATTCCGCGATCCTCATCCGTACCGCCGAGATCGACGCCGCCGGTCGGCTGGAGGTGGGCGTCGGAGCCACGTTGGTGCGCCATTCCGACCCCGGATCGGAGGTCGCCGAGACCCACGCGAAGATCTCGGGACTGTTGGCGGCCATCGACGCGACCGGCGACTCCCCGGGCCGGGTGGTACCTCCTCGCAGCCCGATGGCCGAGGATCCGACGGTCCACACCGTCCTGGCGCGCAGGGAGCGCCGACTCGCGTCGTTCTGGCGTCGGGACCCACACAGCAGACAGGTGGCCGACCCCCTGCTGGCCGGGAGACGGGCGCTCGTCGTGGACGCCGAGGACGGCTTCACCGCGATGCTGGCCATCCAGCTTTCGGCATTCGGCCTGGTCCCGACGATCCGGCGGCACACCGACAGCCTCGACATCGCCGATCACGACCTGGTGGTCCTGGGCCCCGGGCCGGGTGACCCGCTCGACCACGGCAACCCCAGGATCGCCGGGCTGCGCCGGCTCACCGGACGGGTCCTCGACTCGGGTACCCCCCTGCTGTCGGTCTGCCTCAGCCACCAGATCCTGGCCTCACTGCTCGGGATGCACATCGTCCGCAAGCCCGTGCCCAACCAGGGTCGGCAGGTGGAGATAAGCCTCTTCGGGACCAGGCGGACCGTGGGGTTCTACAACACGTTCGCGGCGGTGACCGACCAGGACCGGCTGTACCCGACCGGCCTGTCCGCCCCGGTGACCGTCTGCCGGGACCCGGACAGCGGTGAGGTGCACGCGCTGCGCGGCCCCGGTTTCACCTCCCTGCAGTTCCACCCGGAGTCGGTGCTGTCCCTGGACGGCCTGGCGATCCTCGGGGAAACCCTGGTGTCGCTGCTCGGCGACCCGGTCCCCGCGACTGCCGAGGCGACTCTCCGGTGATCCTCAGTCCGTCGCGGCGGCCCTCCCGGCCAGGACACCGAAGGTGAGCGCCTGGCCGAGGGTCGCCCCCGTCCCCGGATAGGCGAGCCCGAACGGACTGGCCGCAGCGTTGCCGGCCGCGTACAGACCGGGGATCACCGAACCGTCGACCCGGATCACGCGGCCGTCCCCGTCGGTGCGGGGTCCGCCCTTGGTGCCGCCCAGACCGGCGTGCACCGCGACGGCGAAGTACGGCGGCTCGGTGAGCGGGCGCAGGGTCACGTGCTCGGCACCGGAGTCACCGAGCGCACGATCGTACGCCCCGACCCCCCGGCCGAAGTCGGGATCCCTTCCGGAGGTGGCGGCCCGGTTGAACCTGTCGACGGTGTCGACGAGTGCCTCCCCGGGAACGTCGACAAGGTCGGCGAGTTCGGCGATGCTCGCCGCCGACAGCAACCACTGCGGCGTCGGATCACCCGGCCGCACCGGGCCGATCGGGTAACGCCCACGCGCCGAGGCGTCGAACACCAGCCACGACGGGTCGGTGTCGAAGCGGAAGTCCGCCGCCGAGAAGCTGTGCATGGCTCGACCGACGTCGTTGTAGTTCTGCGCCTCGTTCGTGAACCGCCGGCCATGCCTGCCCACCATGATGAACCCGGGGCGGGCCCGCTCGGCGAACAACATCCGGTACACCGGGAACCCGTCCACCTCGTCCCCGGGTACCCGGATCGTGGGACACCACCACGCCTCGGACATGTTCCCCAGCGCGGCACCGGCCGCCATCGCCAGCCGGAGTCCGTCCCCGGCGGCTCCCGGAGCGCCGACCAGGCCGCGGACCGGAGCGCGCAGGAACGTCCGCAGCAGAGCGGGATCACGTTCGAAACCACCGGTGGCGAGCACCACCCGCCCGAGCCGGGGACGGCCCTCGACGACCACGCCGTCCGGCGACAGTTCGGTGACCCTGGTCGAGGACCGGACCACGACACCCGCGTCCAACGCGGCGGCGAGGAGGGCGGCGACCATCGCCTGCCCACCGACCACCGTCCGGGTGCTGCGCCGCTGCGCTGCCACCTCACCGGCCGTGCGCCCCGCAGTCAACTCGTTCAACGTGAACGGGGGTCGCCAGGGTAGCGGGGGGCGGATCCGCGTCAGCACCGCCTCGGAGACCGCCAACGGGTGGGGTTCCAGCGACCGTACCCCCGCACCCCTGCCGCCGGGCCGTTCGGGATGGCAGTCCGGGTACGGCAGAGCCTGCCAGCGCAGCGCCGTGTGCTGCTCCAGCCATCGGGCGACCTGCGGTGCCTCGACGACGTACCGCCTCAGCAGAGCGGGCGTGACGTCGCCCCCGCCCAGGGAGTCCAGGTACCGGGTGGCCGGTTCCGCACCGTCCGTTCCGGGCTCGGCGACGTGGTTGTCGGGCACCCACACGGCGCCGCTGGACAACGCGGTGGTGCCGCCGACCGTCGAGGTCGCCTCGACCAGTGTCACCTCGGCACCGGCCGCCCGAGCGGCCAGTGCCGCGCCCAGACCGGCCGCCCCCGAACCGATCACGATCACCGGGACTGACATGTCTCCTGCCCTACCTGGGGATGCCGCCCCGCTTGACGACGGGAACCTCGATGCCGAGCGCCCGCATCTGCTCGCACGGGTTCATGAACTCGCGGATCTCGGTGATCTTCCCATCGGCCAGCTTGAAGGAGTGGATGAAGTGGTTGCGGTAGAAGCCGGGCTCGTAATCCGGGAAGAGGATCCGGCCCTCGCCGTCGCACTCGACCCAGAAGTGGTTCGGATCCTGTGTCTCGAAGACCTCGATGTTGAACCACTTCCAGTCCGGGAAGCAGTCCAGCGACCAGGCGGCCATCTCGGCGAGCTTCTCCCGGCCGCGTACGGCAGCGGGTTCTCCGGTGTCGGTGGTCCACAGTCCACCGTGGGCGTCCTCGGCGAGCAGCCGGTGCCGTTGCAACCGGGGCGGTCCCTCGGTCACGCGGAGATACTCCTCCACCACAGCCCGGTTCTGTCGCCGCAACTCGCGGTCGGCTTCGAAGTCACGCTCGGCAAGGCTCTTGTCCGACATGTCGGTATCCTTGGATGAGTCGGAGGGGTGGGGTGCAGGACGATGGTCACCCACCGCGTCCTACCTCGCAAGCCCAGGTCGGAGGGGGTAGGTCGGCCACCCTATCGTTCCGATCATGTACCAGTACATGATCGTGGACGTCTTCACCGACACCCCGTTGGCAGGCAATCCGGTCGCTGTCCTCCTCGACGCGACCGGGCTGTCGACCGACCAGATGCAGTCACTCGCCGTAGAGACGAATCTGTCGGAGACCACGTTCGTGCTTCCTCCACAGGGGACAGCCGACGTCCGGGTCCGCATCTTCACGCCGACCCGTGAACTGCCGTTCGCCGGGCACCCCACACTGGGTACGGCCGTCGCCCTGGCCCACCTCAGGGAACGTCGGACCCTGGTCATGGAGACGATGATGGGGGACGTGGAGTTCACCTTCCAGCGCGACGGGGGGCGGGCGCTGACGGCCCGGATGCGGCAGCCCGTCCCGACGTGGGAGCCGTACGAGCACGCCGCCACGCTCGCCGAGGGCCTCGGGGTCGCACCGGCGGAGCCGGTCGTGTACGCGTACCGCAACGGCCCCCGACACGTCCTCTTCCCGGTACGCGACATCGAGGAGCTGTCGGGGCTCCGGCCCGATCTGCGAGTCCTGTCGACACTGCCGGACATGAGTGCCTTCTGCTTCGTCGGCGTCGGCACCCACTGGCGCGCCAGGATGTTCTCTCCGGCCTACGGGGTGGTCGAGGACGCCGCGACCGGCTCGGCAGCCGGACCCCTCGCCGTGCACCTGGCTCGACACGGCCGGACCGACCACGGCAGACAGATCGAGATCCGGCAGGGCGTCGAGATGGGGCGTCCCTCGACGATGACGGCCACCGCCTGGGGGCAGGGTGATCGGTTCGACGCCGTGGAGGTGGCCGGCGCCGCCGTCGTCGTCGGACGCGGCGAGTTCCTCATCGACGGGGTCGAGGGTGGCGGCCCTGCGTGAGGTGGAGTCGCCTGTGCGGTTCCGCTGGAACGTGGTCCAATGGGAGCCGGTGATCGTGGGTCGGTGAGGTGCGGTGCCGGGCCTTCTTCGGGCCGGACCGGTGCCGGCCGGGCGCGACACCCCGTACCGGCCGGGCCGGTGCGCGTTGTTGGTGGTGGCGAGTTGTCGGGAAACAGGTGGTTGCTGTGGCGTTGGTAGGTAGGGTCATCCGCTTCGACGAGGTGCGCGGCTACGGGTTCATCGCCCCGTCGGCCGGGGGCGAGGACGTGTTCGTCCACGCCAACGACTTCGGGGAGCGGCGGCACGAGGTCCACCCGGGCATGAAGGTGGAGTACGAGGTCGAGGAGGGTGACCGGGGCCTCAAGGTGGCGAGCGTCAGCATCCTCGACGCCCCGGTGACCCGGGTGGAGCGTCCCGCCGGTGAGCGGGCACCCGCGCGGGTGGCCCCGGGTGACGACGACGGGCTCTGCGACGTGCTCTCCTCGCGGGAGTTCATGACCGAGGTGACCGAGTTGCTCATCGAGCGGGCACCGGCGTTGACCGCCGGGCAGATCTCGACCATCAGGCAGGCGTTGACCGAGCGGGCCCGCGCCCACGGCTGGGTCGAGGCCTGAGGCCGGAGGTCACCGGGGCGGACCGGTGGGACCGCCCCGGTGGCCCGGTCAGGCCGGCTCGCCCGAGAGTGACGTCCGCCGTTGGGCGGCCATGACCAGGGAGTAGACCTCCTCGCGAAGCTCACCGAACAGGGGTAGCTGCTTGGTGGCGATCTGGTGTCGGGGGCGTTCGATGGCCACTGCCAGGTCCGAGACCACCACCGAGGGGCCCTGCGAGAGCACGACCACCCGGTCGGACAGGTAGACGGCCTCGTCGATGTCGTGGGTCACGAAGAGCACTGTGGTGCCGGTCTCGGCCCACACCTTGAGGAGCAGGTCCTCCAGGCTCGCCCGGGTCTGGGCGTCCACCGAGGCGAACGGCTCGTCCATGATCAACATCTGGGGTCGGACGGCGAGTCCCCGGGCGATCGCCACCCGCTGCTGCATGCCGCCGGACAACTGCCACGGATACAGGGCGGCGGCGTGCGCCAGGTTCACCATGTCCAGCGCCTCCCGGACCCGGTCCCGGATCTCGGTACGGGGCAGACCACGGTCCCGCAGCGGCAGGGTGACGTTCTTCTCCACAGTCAACCAGGGGAACAGGGAACGGCTGTAGTCCTGGAAGACGACGGCGACGCCCTCACGGGGACCCGACATGGTCTCCCCCTGGAAGTCCACCTTCCCCCCGGTGATGGGGAGCAGTCCCGCGATGCACATCATCAGGGTGGTCTTACCGCAGCCGGAAGGGCCGACGACCGAGACGAACTCGCCGGAGTGCACGGCGAAGTCGATGCTGCGTACCGCCAGGACGTCTCCCTTGCGGGAGGGGTACGACTTGCTGAGTTGACGGACGTCGAGCACCGGCGTCCCCGCCGGGCCGGGCCGGTCGTGCTGGATCGTCACGGGGTCCATCTCGTTCTCCTCGGGGTTCGTGGCGTGTGCCGGCTAGTGACGGTCCGCGTCGTTTGGTTTCGCACTGCGGTGCCATCCGAGCAGCACCCGTTCGACGAGCGCGAAGAGCGCGTTGAACGCGATGCCCAGGAGGGCCAGGAGGACGATCGCCGACCACAGCTCCGGGAACCGGAACAACCGCTGCTGGTTGACGATGTAGAAGCCCAGACCGGCGGTGGCGGCGTACAGCTCGGAGATCACCATGAGGACCAGGGCGATCCCGATGCTGATCCGCAGTCCGGCGAAGATGGCGGGACTGGCACCGGGCAACAGCACCTGGAGGAAGTAGCGACGTCGGGTCAGCCGCAGGCTCTTCGCGGCGGTGACCATCGTCCGGTCGATGCCCCGGACACCGTCGTAGGTGTTGATGAGGATCGGCCACAGGCAGCCCAGGGCGATCAGGAAGACGTTCATGCCGCTGGTGATGCCGAAGATCACGATGGCGATGGGCAGGAGGGCGGTGACCGGCACCGACATGCCGAGTCGGATCAGCGGGTTGAAGAAGGCCCCCGCCGGACGCCACACCCCGATCAGGATGCCGGCGCAGATCCCGATCGCCGCCGCCGCCCCGTACCCGAGGCCGAGCCGGGCCAGGCTGGGCAGGACGTCGGTCAGGAACTGCTCACTGAGGAAGAGGGTGGAGGGCGTCGTGGCCAGCCAGGTGTCGACGAAGGCGACGAAGATCTGCGACACCGGGGGTACGAAGAGGGAGCCGACCCATCGGCCCACCACCTCCCACACCAGCAGGACCAGGGCGAGCAGCCAGAGCGACTGGACGAACCGGCCCGTCCGCAGGGTCAGGTCGACGAAGGTCGTACGAGTGGCACCGTGGTCTGTCATCGTGTGCTCCCCCGCTGGGCGTGACCCCACGGCACCGCGACCCGCTCGGCGAGGTTGAAGCCGTAGTACAGCAGCATGCCGAGCAGCCCCACCAGCAGGATCCCGGCGTAGACGAAGTCGGGTCGTTGAGCCTGCTGATAGGTGGTGATCACGGTGCCGACCCCGCTCGTCGCGCCGAGGAGTTCGGCGGAGAGGACCACGATGAGCGCCGTGGAGCTGGCCACCCGCAGCCCGGTGGCGATGGAGGGGGCCGCCGAGGGCAGGACCACCCGCCGCAGCAACCGCATCCGGCCCCACCCCATGGTCCGCCCGGTGGCCAGCATGAGGGGCTCGGTGTCGCGGACGCCGTACATGGAGTTCAGCAGGATCGGCCAGAAGATCGCGTAGATCGCCAGCGCCACCTTCATCTGCGAGCCCAGCCCGAACAGCAGGATGGCGACCGGGAGGAACGCCGACGAGGGCACCGACCGACCCGCGTGGATCAGTGAGGAGGCGGGTCGGTACAGGGACGTGAAGTAGCCGAGGAGCAGCCCGAGCGGGATGCCGACGACACTGGCGACGACCATGGCGACCAGCCAGGCCCAGAGCGTCTGGGCCACTTCGGACAGGAAGCCCGGATCGACCAGGAGCTCACCGACCCGCAGCATCGTCGTCGCCGGATAGGGCAGGGAGTCCTGGGACACGGCACCGGTCCGGACCACCAGGTCCCAGAGCAGAAACATGGTCACGACCCCCGCCACCCCGATCACCCAGTCGGGTACCGGGCGCCTCCGACGTGCCCGGGTGGGCACGTCGGAGGCGGGCGCAGGCCGCACTGGAGACTCAGGTGTTCGAGTCGCTGGAACCCCGGAGGCCATCTGGCGTCCTCTCCCTCACAGATCGTTTGGTCACCCGTGCCGACTCCGGTCAGGACCGGGCGAACTCGGCGACGAAGGGACCGAGGTCCGGCTTCTCCTGGATGAGCTTCAGGTCCACCATCTGCTGGGACATCCGGTCCAGGCTCGCCATGTCCAGGCTGGGCTCCAACGCGTTCTGCGGCTGGGCGGCGAGGGTCTCGGCCGGCACCTTCTGGCACTCGGAGAGCAGCTGGAAAGACTCGTCGGTGTTCGCGGGGTCTTCGAGCTGCTCGGTGGTCTCCTTCAGCGCCTCGTGGAACCGCTCGGCGGCGTCCCCGTCGGCCACGAAGCTCTTCGACGCCACGTAGGTGGCGATGTAGACCTTCTCGCTGGCGACGAAGGGGTCGGCCAGGCTGCGGACGCTGTCGTTGTGGTCACCGAGCAGGGAGTAGCCGAGCTGGGCCGCGTCGACCCTGCCGCCGAGGACGGCGGGGATCTGCTCGGCGAAGGGCAGGGCCACGAAGCTGACGCTCTCCGGCTCCACGCCGTTGGCCTTCAACCAGCTCGCGGTGACGATCTGGTTGATGCCGTTCGCCTCGTTCACCGCGATCTTCTTCCCGGCCAGGTCGGCGGGGGCGGTGATGGGCGAGTCCTTGCCGACGAAGACACCCTGGGCGGGTGCGGCCGGGGGGAGTGCGTTGACGTTCGCCCCCGACACCATCTGGATCGGGAACCCGGTGTTGTAGGCGTTGATGGCGGTGTACCCGTTGACGTAGCCGAAGTCCGCAGCACCGGAGAGCACTGCGGCCACCGCTGCGGACCCGCCACCGGACCGGACCAGCTCGACCTCCAGGCCGTGCTTGGCGTAGATCCCCTTGCTGGTCGCCCAGGTGTTCCAGATCTCGCACCCGAACGTGGTGACCGAGACCTTGGTGGTGCCGTCGGCGGAGGCGTCGTCGCCACCGCCGCAGGCGGTGACGAGGAGCATTGCGGAGATGGCCGCTGTCGCGCCCAAGCGTCGGTTGTTCATGTCGTCTCCTGGTCCCTGCGCAGGTGCCCTCGACGACCACCGCCGAGACCGTTCGGCGGTGGAGGCAGGTGTCGGAAGCAGTGCTCGCTGACAATGAGGTGATCCGGGAGGCCCGTGGCCCACTCCGGAGGAAAGCGGCAGAAAGGTGCTGTGCACCGTGAAGCTGATTGTGTCGCCGATCGTCGCGAGTCGGTCGGGCTGCACCCCAGCAGCACCCTGTCAGCCTCGCCGGCTTGGAGCAGAACGTACGGGCCACCCCCACCCATGTCAAGATGCGAAATGGTGTCTCGCATCTCGTCGAAACCAGGTTGTTACGTGAGTGGCCACCGGAGCGAATCGCCTGCTCAGGTGGGGTCTCCGGGATTCGTCCGCCGATGAGGGCGATTCGCACTGCGATACGGGCTCTCTGTTGACGCGACGAGTGGGGACGGTTACCTTCTCTCTCACAGATAGCGCCACGGCACCGATCCCCGGGGGTGAACATGAGCATGGAGAAGCCCGTCGCGGGCCTTCCAGCCATCACCCGGGCACCGATCGGTCACTGGAAGGGCCCCGAGTTCCCCGCTATCCGTCCCGGTACCGGCGCCGGCAAGGCCCTCGTCCCCTTCTAGGACGCTCCGCGCCAGGTAGTCCCCGCCTGCCCGAAACACCACGGGATCACCGAACCCCAGTACGACGCGCCACTCGCCTGCCTGTGAGTCGGCCCGTCGTCGGTGGTCACCGGTGTGCAGGCGCCCGTCGACCCCGGCGCCCGAACCGTCACCCCGACCCGTCGTCGCCGGTCACCGTCCTGTCGGACGGAGCGGCCGTACGGCCGGTCGTGGATCCCGGTCAGTCCTCGCCCCGCACCGGCAACCCGACGCACGAGCGTCCACCCCCTCCCGTACCCCAGTCGGGCGGGTGGGTGGGCACTTGTACCCCAGCGCCCGGGTCACCCCGTTCTCGTGAGCCGGTCTGCGGGCGAAAAACCAGAAAGCACGTATCCCAGATGACTGCTGCCTCCGTTCTCCACCCCGTCACCGGTCCCTTCGTCTGGCGCGGCGACCAGCTCGCCGCCGACGGGGGCTGGATCCACCACCTGACCCCCGAGCAGGTCGACGAGCTGGAACAGGTCGGCCGCCGGTTCGTCGCCGACGACCCGGACCTGCGTACCGTCACCCCGGCGGAGTACCCGGTGCCGGTCTGCGCGGCGGCGATCGCCGAGATCGGCCGGGAGATGGACTCCGGCCGAGGGTTCGTCCTCGTCCGAGGGCTGCCCACCCACCGGTACGACGACGCCCTCGCCGGTGCCGTCTTCTACCTGATGGGACTCCACCTGGGAGTCCCGATGCGGCAGAACGAACTCGGTGACCTGGTCGACCACGTGATCGCCACCAGCGGCAAGACACTGCGGGACCGCTCGGCCGTACCCTCGCGGGTCCGGGACCGGCTGCCCTTCCACTCCGACAGCTCCGACGTGGTCGCCCTGCTGTGCCTGCGCCCGGCGAAGGAGGGGGGCGCGAGCAGCCTGGTCAGTGGAGCCACCCTCTTCAACGAGGTGCTGCGCCGCCGTCCCGAGCTGGCTCCCCTCCTGCTGGAGCCGTGGTACTTCGACTGGCGCAAGCAGGATCCGGACGCCCCCGCCGACTGGTACACCTCGCCCATCGTCAGTTGGACGTCGGGAGTCTTCAGCATGTACGCCGGCACCGGCATGATCAAAGCCGCCCAGAACTACGGCGACGTGCCCCGACTCACCCCTGAGCAGATCGAGGTCCTGGACCTGCTCGACGAGATCAGCCAGGAGCCCGGGGTCGCCCTGGACATGGACTTCCAGCCGGGGGACACCCAGTGGCTGCTGAACTATGCCGCCCTGCACTCCCGGACCGAGTTCGTCGACCACCCGGAACCGGAGCGCCGACGTCACCTGTTGCGGCTCTGGCTCAAGCGGGACGTCGGTCGGCCCCTGGTGCCCCACTTCGGACGGCACGTCGTGATCGACAGGTCCGAGACCCGTGACACCACCACCACCACCAACGAGGCGGGGCACTTCAGGATCAGCGAGGCGGTGGTACCCCGCCAGGACTGGGGTCACTGACCCCACGTCGGCCTCCACTGCGGACGACCGCCGACGGGGCTGCGGAATCCATCGTCATCACCCGATAATGCGACGGTGACGAGAGCGGTTCGGGCACTAGTGGTCACGGTGCTCCTGGTGACGGTGGCGGCCTGCGACGGCACCTCCGACGGCACCCCAGTGGACTCCCCGTCGGCGTCGTCCGGGCCGTCGTCGGCGTCGCCCGCCGGCTTCGTGGCCCCGCCGCTGCGGCTGCCCGCCGTGTCACCCGAGGGCACGTGCCCGGTCGCCGAGCCGAGCCCCTGGCCCCGCCCCGACCAGGCGAGCCGGGTGCTCGGCCCCGGTCCGCTCCACCCCGTCGCCGACTACTTCGACGACGGGGTCCTGCGACTACGTGACCTCGACCGGCGACCGGACGGCACGTACACGAAGAAGGTCCGGTGGATCGGATCCGGCTACACCGGTCCGGTGCTGGTGCGGGCGGGGCGGATCGACGGGCCGGGCCGGGCCGGCGTGGAGTTCTCCTACCTCGGGGAGCCGCGCGACGGCGGGTACCACGCCGTCCTGACCCGTCCCGACAACGACCTTCCGGCCAGCACCACAGTCGACGGCCCGGGCTGCTACGCGTACCAGGTCGACGGTGCGACGTTCAGCGTGACGGTGGTGTTCCGCGCCGTCGCCGAATGACGGGCGTTCGCCGAGTGGCAGGCGGCGGAGACCGGCTCAGCGGCGGGCGAGCGCCGATTCGAGCCGTTGGATGAGGGTCTTGCGCCCCTTTCCGGCCCGTTCCGCGCGCAACGCCGCCTTCAACTGGCCGGTGTCGAGGTCACGGACGCGCCGGGTCGCCTCGGCCACCGGGAGTTCCGTGAGCGGCACGCTCGCCGCCTCGCGGCGCGCCCGTTTGGCCGGCTCGGTGTTGGGGACGTACTGCCTGCCGGAGGTCGACGCCCGGCGCTTGCGGGCGTCGGTCGCCCGTTGCTGCTCGGGGGAGAGCTGCTTCCACGCCTTGTCCGGCAGGTAACGGTCGGTCTCACCGTCGTGCCGCGCCCGGGTGGTGCCCTGCCGGGTACGCCACTTCTGGTCGCCCCAGCGCTGCAGGGACTTCTGGCGCTCGTCCTTCGGACCCTCGAAACCGCCGCCGCGCTTCTCGTACTCCCTGGTGAGCAGCTGCGACTTGCGCGCCGACCACTGACCCGGCTTGCCGCCCCGGTCGCCGGCCCGGATCTCGTCCTTGAGTTGTTCCCGCAGCTCGGGCTTCGTGTATCGCGCCATGTTCCTGAGTACCCGCCGCAGGACGACGTACTCACGGCGTCGCGGCCTTCCCATCCGGATCCCAGTGGCTTCCCAACGCCGTGATCGAAGGTGGGGCGACGGTCGTCAGTGACCGGGAAGATTGGGGAACGGCAATGAGAAGACGAGTGGCCGACCGGCCTGACTCGGATCCGAGCCAGGAGCTGAGACGCTATCTGGTTCGAGCTGGTGGGTTCGAGGGACGACTGCGCAGGGTGCTGGCGGCCCTGCTGGCGGCGGTGGTGCTGGGCGGCGGTGGATTCGTGTCCGTCGGCCCGGCCGCCGCGAACGGGACCGTCGAGGTCACCGTCCAGGATCCCCTGCTGCGCAAGCGGTTGTTCATGAATCACATGCGGGCTCGGATGGACGGGGCCTCGGGTTTCAAGGACCTCATGCTCAGCGCGTCGATGGTCGGCTACCGGCAGCAGAATCCCGGCGCGACCTACCAGCAGCTCCTGCAACACGTCACGGTCCTGCGGCAGCACTACACCGAGAGCCTCACCGACGCCGACCTGGAACGTCCGGCCTACCAGTTCGCGATCAAGCTGCTGGAGCTGACCGCTCTCGCGCCCGGTGGGGCGGTGGCCTCCCCCCTCATGAAGGAACTCCTGGAGTCGACAGTCGGGACCCAGCTGCGCAACTACGGCAGCATGGTCGACCAGATCACCGCCGCCCAGTTCCAGCACTCCTGGTTCCTGCAGCAGTACACCGCCCAGGACGAGGTCTGGCAGTACGTCCACAACATCGCCCTGGTCGATCCCACCTTCAAGAACGCGTGGAACGCCGCGTTCGGGGTTCGCTACAACGTGGACGCGGCAGCGTTGACCGACACCCTCGCCGCCGACCCGCACATGGCGAACTGGATGAACATCGGTGCCATCCTCGACAACCAGCAGAACCAGACGCTCTACCTGCGGGAGGCGATGGCGCAGCTGAAGAAGCTGCTCGGCGACGTCAACGGGGAGGTCGCCGACTACAACGAGGCGCTGCGGTTCCTGGCCGCACGCTTTCCGCTGAGCAACGACGGTCCGAAACCGGACGCGGCAGCCCACCAGGCAGCGGTGCAGCAGGCCGCCGCCGCCCAGGAGTGGATCAGCGGTGCGGCAAGCGCCGTGCAGATCCTGTCGACCCTTGTCGGTTTCGCCGACAAGCGGGCCGGCGAGGTCGTCGCCGGGGTCGGTGGTGCGGCGGTGCAGATCGCCTCGGCGATCAACCAGTACCTGCCGACGATCGCGGCGAAGGGGCTCGCTCAGGCGCTCACCTCGATGAGCACCCTGGCGCTCACCGGGAACGTGCTGGGAGCGATCTCCGCGCTGCTGCCGGTCTTCGCTGGCGGGGCCACCCCGGAGCAGCAGATCCTGGAGGAGTTGGCCGCGCTGCGCGGGCAGGTGGTCAAGTTCGAGCAGAACATGCACAGCCGGTTCGACCGGATCGAGACCTCGTTGACCACCATCTACGCCGACATGATGACCCAGTTCGAGACGGTCATCCAGCTGCAGAACGCGACGAACGCCCAGCTCCGGCAGATCAACACCCAGCTCGCCCGGATCACCGAGCGGATCGACCTCTGGGGCAACGCCATCTTCACCAACCAGCGTGAGGACAAGATCAACGAGACCAAGGAGCTGATCAACAGCCACGTCGGGTACACGGCCCGGTCCGGCATCGAGATGGACTACCAGCGCGACTACCTCCCGGTCTCCAACGCACTGCAGTTCGACATCACGGACGAGGCCAAGGCCACGGTCTTCACCGCCCCGCTCACCGAGACCGACCCGAACACCGCCCTCGACATGAAGGGCGTCTACGGCTCGATCGGGTACCTGCACAAGTACGCCCGGGACAACCTGGGGCTGACCGCACCGAACGTCGACCGGCCGGCGGACGTCGAGGCGTGGCTGCTCGGGGCGACCGGCTACCAGATGCTGCTGGCCCAGAATCCGCAGCACGCCGCCCGGGTCGACGGCCAAGCCGAGGCGGTGATCGAGAGCGGTGAGGACATCCAGAACGCGGTGCGTACGCTCAGCAAGCCACGGAAGCCGACCGGGGACAACCCGCGATACCTGAACAACTTCATCTACGACGTCGTGATGGCCTACCGGTGGACCGCCTTCCACATGGCCCAGCGGATGGCGGTGATCCGCGACGAGATCCGGCAGGGGCGCGAGCACGACATGTTCGGCAGCCCCACCCAGGCGGTGCCGACGGGCCAGAAGCCGACCGCGGACCCGGCGACCGTCCCCTCCTGCTCGGGTCACTCGGCTGCACTCACCCGACCGACCCAGGTCAAGTACGCCGACCTGCCCCAGGAACTGTGGGTGGCCCAGTACGGCAAGCCCGACGCGGCCATCACCCTCTGCCACGAGTCCGGCTGGATCAACCAGCTGACGAGGCACATGGGCGGTTGGGAGGTGACCACCGCCGACCTGGAGTTCAAGTTCGTGGTCCGGCAGCGGTGGGACGGTGGCACCCGTACGGTGCGGGAGTGGAGCAAGGTCTTCCCGCAGGGCGTCGTCTGCCGGGTGCACGAGACCCTGCCCGGCAGCGAGTGCCGCTTCGCCGACCAGGAGTTGGCCAGGTGGAACAGCACCTACCGGTCGCAGTTCGAGCAGTCCGCCACCTCCGTCGACAACACGGCCGAGGCCCAACAGCGGTCCCGAAACTGGTTCCGGGGGCAGGCTGCCGCCTACTACACCAGGGTCACCGGCGAGCTGACCAACCCGAACCCGAGCAACCCGGCCGTGCAGACCCTGCACAGTCTCAACAAGCAGTTGACCTCGGAGTCCCGACTGATGCGGGCGTACCTGAAGCTGGGGTTCGGCACCGCGCTGGCCCAGGACGACGTCCTCGCCCTGAACGTGCTCGGGACCGAACGTTTCCCGTCGGACCTTGACGGCCGGAACATGATCACGGCGTCGTTCGAGAAGGCCCGTGCGAACTACTGCGCGGACCAGAAGTCGCCGTGCACCCTGAAGCAGGAGATCGAGGGGCCGAAGGCCGGACAGACGATGATCGACTGCCACAACCCGGTCAACACCGACCCGATCGCCTACTGTGCCGAGTGGCTAACCTACTACCGGACGGACGAGATGTACAAGCGGCTCGACTTCTGGTCGAAGAAACTCGACGACAACGAGTACGTCGAAGGGTTGCCGGCGGTGGACCTGGTGATCCGCAGCATCGATACCGCGAACCGCATCGCGAAGCAGATGTCAGCTCCGTGACGGCGGTGGGTCCGGCCCCGGACCGGGGCCGGACCCACCGGCCGGATTCGGACTGGAACAACCTGCGGAGGTTTGATCTGATCTTCAGCCGAAGCCGGTACCGGGGCGAGGGGACCCCACCGGAACGGGTTGGAGGAAAGATGCAGGTCCAGTTCCGGGTTCTCGGTCCGCTGGTGGCGGAGGTCGACGGCTGCGGCGTCGACCTCGGGGGACGTCGCCAGCGGGCCGTCCTGGCCGCGCTGCTGGCCGCGCGTGGGAGCATCGTCTCCGCCGAACGTCTCCGAGGGCAGGTCTGGAACGACACCGAACCGCCGTCGATGGCCACCCTGTTCGGGTACGTGGCGACGTTGCGGCGGGTGCTGGAGCCGGAACGGCTGGCCCGCGCCCCCGCCCGACTGCTGGTCCGGGAAGGCCCCGGGTACGCCCTACGGGCCGCCCCGGACGCGGTCGACGCCGAGCGGTTCACCCGCTTGGTCGCCGAGGCCGGGCGCCACCTGGAAGGTGCCGAGCCCACCACCGCCCTGCGCCTGCTCGACGACGGGCTCGCGCTCTGGCGTGGCCAGGCGTACGGCGACTTCGCCGACGCACCGTTCGCCGTCTCGAAGGTGGCCCGCTTGGATGCGCTACACGCCGTGGCACGGGAGCTGCGGCTGGCCGCCATGCTGGCGGTCGGCGACCACCACACTGCCATCGGCGAGCTGGAAGCCCTGGTCATCGAACATCCGCTGCGGGAACGCGGATGGGAGTTGCTGGCGTTGGCCCTGTACCGAGCCGGTCGACAGGGCGATGCGTTGGGTGTACTGCGGGAGGCCCGCAACCGCCTCGCCGCCGAGCTGGGCACCGACCCCGGGCCGGGCCTGCTCCGGGTGCAGCAGGCCATCCTCAACCAGGAGGACACGCTGGCCCCACCCTCGGCTACGGCACCGGTCGCCCACCTTTCGCCGTCAAGCCGTAGCCTGCCCGCTGCCCTCTCCTCCTTCGTGGGCAGACGCACCGAACTGGACCGGCTGGTCGGCCTGCTCGCCGAGCACCGCCTGGTGACAGTGGTCGGCCCCGGGGGTGTGGGAAAGACCCGGCTGGCCCTGGAGGCGGCCCGGAACCGCCCCGACCCGGACGGCCCGTGGTTCGTCGAGTTGGCCGGAGTCCGTGACGGCTCGTCGGTGGCCGGCACCGTCGCCGACGCCCTCGGACTGCCGGTCCCGCCGGGAGCGACCGAGTTGGCTGCGATCGTCGCCGACCGGCGGATCCTGATAGTGCTGGACAACGCCGAGCACCTGCCGGGTGCGGTGACCGAGGTGGCCACCGCCCTGGTGGCCGCAGGCCCGGAGGTACGGGTGCTGGTCACCAGTCGGCAGCCGCTGGGCGTCGCGGGCGAGGGCCTGCTGGAACTGGCGTCGCTTCCACCGGAGGACGCGGTGGCGCTGCTCGCCGCCAGGATGGCGGTGGTGTCGCCAAACAGCCCGATGACCGAGGCCGACCGGCCTGTCGCCCGGCGGCTCTGCCGGGAACTGGACGGTCTTCCCCTGGCCATCGAACTGGCCGCGGCGCAGGTCCGGGCACTCTCCCTGCGGGAGATAGCAGCCCAACTCGACGACCGGTTCGTCCTGCTGGACAGCGGGCGGCCCGACGGGCACCGCCACGCGACCCTTGAGCAGACCATCGAGTGGAGTCACCACCTGCTCACCGAACCCGAGCGGTGGCTGTTCCGGCGACTCAGCGTCTTCGACGGCGGGTTCGACCTGGACGCCGTAGCGCAGGTGGGTGTCGGACCGGAGATGTCTCACACTCTGCCCGTGCTGCTCGGTCTGGTCCGCAAGTCGCTCGTCGCGGTCGACCCCGGGACCAGTCCTCGCCGATACCGGATGCTGGACTCGATCCGCCACTACGCGGACAGGTCGATGTCCGTCCAGGAGCGCGCGATAGCCCGCTCGCGGCACCGGACGTGGCTGTCGGGGCTGGTCGAGGAGGCCGAGCAGCGGCTGCTGACCGCCGACGGGGCGCACTGGATGCAGCGCCTGCGATGCGAGCGGGACAACATCGCCGCAGCCGTCGAGTCGGCCCTGGAGGCCGGAGACGCCCTCGGTGCGGCCCGGATCTGCGGCGCGTTGGCGTGGTTCTGGTTCCGCACCGGGCAGATCACCGAGGGAACCCGCTGGGCGCAGGCCGCCGATGCGGCCCTGCTCGACCGGATCTGCGATGGGACCCCGGCGCAAGAGAACCTGACCCTTGCGAGGGCCCGGCTGCTGTTGGCCGTCGGCGGGGTCGCCTACCTGACGGGGGAGCACGTCGCCGCTGCGGACGCCTTCCGTACCTCGGCACAGCTCAGCCAGCAGGTCGGTGCGCGGGACACCCAGGCCGTCGCCACCATCTACCTGGCGTCGATGACCATGATGGGTGGGGACGTGGCCGGCTCGCTGACCCTGGCCGACCAGGCGGTCGCGTTGGCGGAGGCGGTCGACCAGCCGGGCCTGCGCGCAGAGGCACTGACCGTACGCGGGCAGGTCAGCCGGGTCTGCGGAGACCCGGACCGGGCGCACCGGGAACTGGTCGAGGCCAACCGGCTGGCCCGGACAGCCGGACACTGGTGGGCGGTGCTCTCCTCGGCCTGGGCGGACAGCAAGGTCAGCATCGACCAGGGAGAGCCGGAACAGGCGGTGAGGACCCTTCACCGGTTGGCTGTGGAGACCGACCCCGGCAACGACCGGGCGAGTTGGTTGGCGATCGTCCACTCGCTGGCCGGGGCGCTGGCCCGAACCGGGCGAGCGCCGACGGGGGCGGTGCTGCTCGGGGCGGTACAAACCCTCGGCACCCGCATCGGCTACCACCCGGAGCGGATGGATCCCTTCGACGCCCCGCGTGACACCCGGGCCGTCCGTGAGGCGCTGGGCGAGGACCGGTTCCGGGATGGGCTGGCCGAAGGCAACCGGTTGGGCTGGGCGGAGCTGGTGTCATTGCTACGGGACGAGTTCGAGACGACGCGGTCTCCACACAAGGGGTAAACACAACGTAACAATGTGTGTATCGGTATGCGTGTTGGTTTTCGTATGGTCCTACCCATCGGCGGGAGTCACTCGGTGGGGGAGTCGTGGAGCTACTCGGTCGCGATCCGGAACTGGAAAGAATCAGCACGCTGCTCGGCAACGGGCGGGACGGCCGAGGTGGCTCCCTGCTCCTCCTGGGTGACCCGGGCATCGGCAAGACGACTCTGCTCAAGGCCGCCACCGGCGGTCTGACCGGCCGGCAGCTGCTCGAAGTCGACGGGTTCGAGGCCGAGATCACGATGCCCTTCGCCGCCGTGCAGCGGCTCATCCGACCGCTGCGTCGACACCTCGACGCCGTACCCGACGGGCACCGGCAGGCCCTGCTCGTCGCCGCAGGTGAGGTCGCCGGCCCCGCACCCGACCGCTTCCTGGTCGGCCTCGGCGTGCTGGGTCTGCTGGGCGCGGCGGGCGGGTCGACCCCGGTGGTGTGCTCTGTCGACGACGCGCACCTGCTGGACGCGGAGTCCCTCGACGTCCTCGCCTTCGTGGGGCGCCGCCTGGCGGCGGAACCGGTGACGCTGCTGCTCGCCGCCCGTACGACGGCGGCGTTCCCGAGCCGGGCGGCGGGTATCGCCACGGTGGCCCTGACCGGCCTGCCGCAGGAGGCGGCGAGGCGGCTGCTCACCCGGTCGTTGCCCGGCCCGATCGACCCACTGGTCGCCGCCAGGGTGGTCGCCGCCACCGACGGCAACCCGCTCGCGCTCGTCGACCTGGCCGCCGAGCTGACGATCCAGCAGCTCACCGAGTCCAGTTTCGGTGACGAACCGCTGCCCATCGGACGCCACCTCGAACAGCACTACCTGAGACAGGTGTGCCAGCTCGGGGAGGAGGTACGCCTCTGGCTGCTCGTGGCGGCGGCCGACTCCACAGGCAACCTGGATCTGATCACCCTGGCCTCGCAGGAGCTGGGGCTACCTGCCGACGTCGCGGAAGCCGCCGAGGCCGCCGGACTCGTCGAGCTGGGTCGTGCCCTGCGTTTCCGCCACCCCCTCGTGCGATCAGCGGCCTACAACGCAGCCGAGGGCAGACAACGTCGCCGGGCCCACCGCGCCCTCTCCGCCGTCGCCGAGAAGCTCGACCTCGTCGAACGGGCCGCCTGGCACGCGGCCAAGGCGACCCTCGGCGTCGACGAGGACGTCGCGCAGCGCCTCGAACTCGTCGCCGACCTGGCGGCCAGGCGCGGCGGGTTCGCCTCACGTGCCCGGGTCCTGATCGAGGCGTCCGCCCTCACCCTGCCCGGCCGACGCAGGTCCGCGCGGCTGGTGGGTGCCGCCGAGGCCGCGTTGACGGCGGGCGTCGGCCAACTGACGAAGGACCTCGTCGACGAGATCGACGAGGACTCGCTCGAACCGGTGTCCCGGGGCCGGCTGGTAGCCGTCCGGGCCGCCCACTCGCTCTTCGTCGCCGCACCCGCGCTGACCCACGCCGCCGCCGACATGCTCGCCGCCGCCGCGTTCTTCCACGGCGAGGACCCCGACCTGGAGCAGGCCGCACTGATCCGGGCCTGGGAGTGCGCCCTGCCGGCGGAACGGCTGAACACCGGCCTGGACTGGACCGACCTCGGCCGCCGGCTCGCCGAGGGGGCCCGGGTCAAGCAGGGGGACGCGGCGACGATCCTGCGGGCCGTCAGCGCCCTGATTCTCGAACCCTACGCAGCGGCGGTGCCGCCGGTCAGGGCCGCCCTGGCGGCGTACGACCGGATGGGGGCCGCCGAGATTCTCCAGTTCGGTCACAGCTGTGTGGCCCTGGCCACGGCGGTGTGGGACGTCGACGCCATACACCGGTTCCTGACCAGGTGGGCCGAGGCGGCCCGGGACGTCGGCGCGTTGCAGATGCTCGACAACGCGCTGTGGGTGCTGTCCCTGACCGAGGCGACGGGTGGCACCCCGTACCGGGCGGTCCAGTACATGGAGCAGGTACGCGAGCTGCGGCGGGCGATCGGCTACGACGCCGAGCACGTGGTGAACGTGGCAGTGCTGGCCTGGTCGGCAGCCGCCCGTGACCAGGTCCTGGCCATGGCCGAGGCGACGTACCGGATGGGGTTCGGCGGGGTGCAGGCCTCCGCGTTGGCGGTGCTCGCCAGGATCGACCTCGCCGAGGGGCGGGACGCGGAGGCGTACGCGACCCTGAAACCCTTCATCGACGACCCGTTCCTGCACGTCACCGCCACGACCTGGCCGGACTTCGCCGAGGCGGCCGCCCGTACCGGCCACCTCGCCGAGGCGCGGGCCGTCGTCGCGAAGCTCGACGAACGGGCCGAGGCCTGCCGGACACCGTTGGCCCTTGGGCTGGCCGCGCGGTCCCGTGCGGTGGTCGAGGCCGCAGCCTCCGGCGTCGACGTGGAACGGCACTTCCGGGCGGCGGTGACCGTCCTCGACGGCTGCCGGGCGCGGGTCGAGGAGGGCCGGGCCCACCTCGCCTACGGGGAGTGGCTGCGCCGCACCAGGCGGCGTGCCGCCGCCCGACCCCACCTGCGTCGGGCAGCGGAGATCTTCGGGTCGGCGGGTGCCGACGCGTTCACCGGTCGGGCGGGGCGTGAGCTGCGGGCCCTGGGTGACACCTGGGAGGAGGCGACACCGGCCCGTCCCGCCGGGCTGACCTCCCAGGAACTCACCGCCGCAGAACTCGCCGCGGCGGGCCACACCAACGCCGAGATCGGGGCTGCCATGTTCCTCAGCGTGAACACCGTCGACTACCACCTCCGCAAGGTCTTCCAGAAGTTGGGCGTCTCCTCGCGACGGCAGCTCGCGGATCGGCTCCGGCGCGGCCAGGCCTGAGAAGACTACGTGTCCCACGTGGTCCGGGAGGCCCACCCGCAGGGGCAGGCTGACACCGGACCGCAGCGCCGCCGAGCAGGTCGACCGCCCCGTGGATCAGCTCGACCGGCGACCGGACCCACCTGCCCTTGTTCCCGTCTTCCCGGACCACAGAGGAGCACCGGACATGACCGAGACGAATCGCCGTCCCGACAGCGTCGTCCTCGTCCACGGGCTGTGGGTCACCCCCCGAAGCTGGGCCGACTGGGTCGCCCACTACGAGGCCAAGGGCTTCACGGTGCTGGCACCCGCCTACCCGGGCTTCGAGATCGAGGTCGAGGCGCTGCGCGACCGACCCGAGATCATCGCGAACCTGACGGTGCCCGAGACGGTGGACCACCTGGCGCGGGTCGTCGAGTCCCTCGACACCCCACCGGTCATCATCGGGCACTCCTTCGGCGGCACCCTGACCCAACTCCTGCTCGCCCGGGGCCTCGGGGCAGCCGGTGTGGTCGTCGACTCCGCACCCACCGAGGGGGTCCGGGTCCAGCCGTTCTCCCAGGCGAGATCCCTGTTCCCGGCCCTCAGGAACCCCGCCAACCGGAGGAAGGCCGTCGGATTCACCCCGAAGGAGTTCCACTACGCCTTCACCAACACCCTCACCGAGCAGGAGTCGCAGCGGATCTGGGAGCGGTACGCGATCCCCGCCCCCGGGCACTGGATCTTCGAGTACGGCCTGCTCGCCAACTTCAAGCCCGGCCACCAGGACACCTGGGTCGACTACGACGCCGACCGGGCCCCGCTGTTGTTCATCGCCGGCGAGAAGGACCACATCATGCCGCCGTCGGTGAACAGGTCCAACGCCCGGCGCTACCACCGTTCTCCCGCTGTCACCGAGTACCGGGAGCTGGCCGGGCGCGACCACTGGACCTGCGGCGCACCCGGCTGGGAGGCCGTCGCCGACCTCGCCCTGGAATGGGCCCTCGACCATGCCCGGACCGACCAGCCCTGGCGGACCGACTCCGCGTGACCCGTCACGGGGAGGAGACCCCGACCGACGGTCGGTGGTCCGGGCGACACCCGTCCGTATCCGGCACCACATCGGCCATCGTCATCGGCCGACCGTTTTCGGCAACGACAGGACCACCCACAGTGGGTGGTCCGGGGAGGAGTTCGTCATGGAGGACGTGGCAGTGCAGGCGGCGGAGTTCGTCGACCTCGACATCGTGAACCTCGACCTTCCGCAGGACGAGGAGCTCGCCGCGGTGACCGTCGGTGGGCTGGGCAACACCGAGGTCGGCGCGTCCGGCCACTGGGGTCGGAGCTACCTGATCTGACCGGAGCACCTCCGACGACTGTGGAACCACCCAGGGTGGGTGGTCCGGGAAGGGAGTACGTCATGGACGACGTGGCAGTGCAGGCGACCGAGTTCGCCGATCTCGACATCGTCGACCTCGACCTCGCGACGGACGAGGAACTGGCCGCCGTGAACGTCGGTGGGCTGGGCAACACCGAGGTCGGCGCCTCCGGATGGCTCGGAAGCTGGCTGATCTGAACCGAGGGCGGCTCCGGCGTGCCACCCCGGTACGCCGGAGCCGATCCCACTGTCACCACGACCTACCCCTCCGAAAGACGGCCGGCCCGACACCGACACGTCCCCCTGTGCGAGGTTCAGCGTGCCCGCTCCACCGACCCGCTCCACCGGCCCCGTCGTCGTCGTACGGGTCGCCGCCCTCCCCATCCAGGCCCTCGACGAGACCGCCACACCGGAGACCTGGGCGTCCGTGCAGGCCGTCCTCGCCGGTCGCCGTCGGGTGACCGAGGTCGGCGACAGGCTGGCCCAGGAGGTGCACGGGTTCATCGGGGACCCGGCCCTCGCCGGAGTCCGGCCCGAACTGGTGGCCCTGCGGCGGGCCCTGCACAACCGCCGTACACCCGGGCCCCGGGCCTGGCCCGGCAACCACGCCGAGCTGCTCCCCGCACGTTTCCGGTCCGAGTTGGCCGACTGGACGGCCGAGCTGGCCCGCCTGGCCACCCTGACCCGGGAACTGCCCGAACTCCTCGACACCGAACGGACCCGCAGCCTGCGGGCCCTGCGGCGGTGGAGCGCCACCGAGGTCTTCGAGTTCGGGCTCCTGCAGTCCAGCGAGGACCTGTTCGGCGCGCTGCTGAGATGGCGAGACCAGCCCGAGGGCAGCCCACCCCGGGCCCAGGTGGCCCTGCGGTTGGCCAAGTACCTGGCCCGGACGGTCGCCAAGACCAGCCCGCAGGCCACCTTCATGATGAGCGGACTGTGCCGGTGGTCAGACGCACCGACCGCCGTCGAACCCACCGGCCGGTGGGCCTGGAGCAGCGTCGTCGAGCCGAACGTACCCCTGCTTCGTGCGCTCGCCCGGGGCCTCGCCGCCGACGACGAGGCCGCCGGACGGTTGACGGTGGTCACCGCCCCGGACGCCGAGGTGGCCGAGGGACGCATCTGGTTCGGCCACCCGCGACGCGAGCGGATCCAGGGGGTGCTGCTCACCCCGCCGGTCCGCAGGGCGATCGACGCCGTCGGTGCCGGGGCGCCCCTCGCGGAGGTCGGTCGCCGCCTCGGTGGCGAAGCCGTCACCCGGATCTTCGACCGGCTGGTGGAGGTCGGTCTCTTCGAGGTCCAACCGCCCTTCGCCGACCAGTCGGCCGACCACCTGCGTGACCTGCATGCCTGGATCGGCGACGAATCGCCGGCCGCCGGTCCACTGCGGGAACTCGCGGACGCCCTCGACGCCTATCCGACCCCCGAGGCCGGGATCACCCGCCGCCGAGAGCTGCACCACCGGATCCGCGCCGGGTTCGAGGCGGTGAGCGGCCAGGTCGCAGGCGTACCCCTGCCGGCCCGCAACCTCTTCCGGGAGAACGCCGTCTTCACCGCCGAACCGGTCCGTCTCGGCGGGGCCGGGTGGGGTCCGACGGTGGCCGACCTGCACGTGATCCACCGGTTCCTGGCCCTCTTCCAGCACTCGACAGTCGTCCGGCTGGTGGCCCACCGGGTCCTCGTCGACCGGTTCGGAGCGGGGGCCCGGATCGGGCTGCTCGAACTGCACCGGGAACTGTCCCGGATGACAGCCGACCCCGATCCGGGAACGGCTGTGGCCGAACTCGCCGTGCTGCTGGGCCCGGGGGAGCCCGCCGACCCGGCCCGCAGCACCATCGCCGAGGTGCGGTGGCTGCACCGGCTCCGGCAGCAGGCCCTCACCGCCCTGTGGGCAGGCCCGGAGACCACGCCGAACGGAGTCACAGTCGACCCGTCGCAGGTCCGCAAGGCGGTGGACGAGTGGCCCGCGTGGGTGCGGCCCGCCCCGGCGCTGGCCTGCTTCGTCCAACAGGTACCCGCCACCGACGGGCTCCGGCTCGTGCTCAACGGCGTCGGCGCCGGCCACGGCGCGGTCCGCAGCCGGATACGCCGGCTCCTGGCCAAGGCCACACCGGACGGGACCGACACCGTCGAACCGTCGACCGCGTCGTCACCCCCCGACAGGTCAGGCTGCCTCGCCGAGCTCACCGGACTCTTCGGCAGCAACGTCAACCTGCGCTCCCCGGCCGTCGGCCACGAGATCTCCTACCCGGGTACGGTCAGCGCCCGGCCGCCGCGACAGCGGATCCCCCTCGGCGAACTGGTCGTCGTCGCCGACGAGGCGACCCCGACGCTGCACCTGCTACGGCGCGGTGACGAGGAAGCGGTCCGTATCGCGTACACCGGCATGATGGCCGGGGCCCGGCTGCCCAGACTGGCCCGCCTCCTCGTCCAGCTCTTCGGTGACGTGCCGAACGCCGCCGCCCCGACCACCCAGATCTTCGACCGACCACCGGATCACCCACCCCGGGCGGTGTGGCGCAGCCCCCGACTGTCGATCGGTCGGGTGACAGTCTCCCGGGCCTCCTGGCGGGTCCCCGCCGACCTCGTGCCGACCCGCGCCAAGGGGGTCGACGACTCCGAGTACCTGCTGACCCTGGCCGGCTGGTTCGCCGACCACCGGATCCCCCACCGGTCGTACGTCACGGCCACCGGGCCGGACCGGCCACCCGGACCGGTCAAGCCGGTCTACCTCGACCTGGCCAACCTGTTCCTCGTACGCCTCTTCGAGCGTCTCCTCCGCGAGCCCGACGCGGTGCTGGTCTTCCGGGAGGCCCTGCCACAGCTCGCCGCCGCCCCCAGCTTCGGCGACGAAGGCCGACACGTGACCGAGTACGTCGTCGAGATCGGCCCGACGTGACAGCGCCGCCCTGGCTGTCGCTGCACGCCTTCCACAGCGGTGACCACGACCGGCTGCTCACCGAGACCGTCGCACCGCTGGTCACCTCGTTGCAGGCCGACGGCCGACTCGCCCAGTTCTTCTTCATCAGGTACTGGGAGGGCGGGCCGCACCTGCGGCTCCGACTGCTGCCGACCCGGCCGGACCTGGCGGCCGAGGTCGCCGACCGGGCCCGGTCGGCCCTGGAAGGGCACCTGGCCCGGTTCCCCACCCCACGGTCCGGCTCCGTCGAACAGTGGTCGGCCCTCGCCGAGCGGTACGCCCGCATCGAGGACCGGGCCGACCACGACCGGCGGATCCGCCCACCCGACGTGGTGGAGGCCCTGCCCTACCACCCCGAGTACGCCGTCTTCGGCGGCCCCACGGCGACCCGCGCCGTCGAACGCCACTTCACCGAATCCAGTCGGGTGGCCCTGTCGGCCCTGGCCCGCCCGACGGCCCCGAACCACCGTTCCCGCCTGGCGGTCGTCGCGTTGGCCTCGGCGCTGGCCGCGTGGCAACCCGACCGACACCGCCTGGCCCACCTGCTGGCCCGAACCCGGTCCGGCTGGACCCCTCCCGACGACCGGGGCCGGCGGCGAAGCAGTTACCAGCGGCAACGCGCCGCGCTCCGACGACTGGTGTCCGGCTGCTGGCCCCCCGAGCGGGAGTCGCCGCCGTCGGGGAATCCGGAACCCCACGCCGCCGCCTGGTCCGGGTCCATCCACCGGCTCCACGCGGAGCTCGTGGAACTGCACCGGGCCGGGGAGTTCCACCCCGACCTGCGGGCAGTGGCCGCCCGCTTCGCCGCCGACACCGGTCCGGACCGCGACGAGCAGCGACTTCTCGTCGTCCTGCTCCGCTGCGTGCACCTGCTCTGCAACCGGCTCGGAATCGGTGTCGACCAGGAGACCCAACTGCACTACCTCGTCCACGCGACCTGCGTCGACGTCGGTGATCCGGCCCGTGAACAGGAGGACGCATGACGCACATCCGCCCGTCCCAAGAGGATCCCGGCTGGTACAGCATCCAGATTCGTTACCACGCCCAGGAGAAGGACGACCTGATCCTGGACGGCGTACGCCCCCTGCTGGCCACACTCGCCGAGGCCGTCGACCGACCCCACCTGCTCCGACACTGGCGTCGTGGCCCTCACCTGCGCATCAACCTGCGGACCACCCCGCAACTCTGGGCGGAGGTGGTGCGTCCCACCGCCCACCGCCACCTCACCGCGTACCTCGACGACAAACCCTCGACGGCCGCGTTGCGGGAGGCCGACCACCTGGCGGCGCACCGGCGGCTCGCCGTCCGCGAGGCCGATCCGGGCCCGCTCACCCCCTGGTACCCGGACAACACCATCCAGTTCGAGCCCTACGAGGACCGCCGGCACGTCCTGGGCAGCACCGCCCTGGCGAACCTGCTCGCCGACGGGTACGCCGACAGCACCGCCCTGACCTTCGACACCCTGGCCGCCGTCCGCAGCGACGGGGTGGACCGGGTCGGACACGCCCTGGACCTGATGTTCGCCTTCGGTCACCTCAGCGTCCCGCCGATCTCCCGGGGGTACATGTCGTTCCGCTCGCACGTCGAGTCGCTGCTGGGTTACACCGCCGATCCCGACGCCGTACGCAGCGCCTTCGACGAGCGGTACGACAGCCACCGTCCGGCGCTGCGCGACCGGCTGCACGCCACCGAGGCTGTCGTGGCGGGAACTCGACCGGAACCCCTCGTCGCAGCCTGGCTGGACATCGTCCGACGGCAGAAGGCGCTGGCCGAGCCGTTGTTCACGACCGGCGAGATCGACCTCGACCACCTCGACCAGCAGGACATGGAGCTACGACACCGCATCGAGTTCCACGACGTCCTCCGGGAGACGCCCGACCACCACAGGGAGGTGCTGTCGCAGGTGTGGTTCCGCTGCCACCGGCTGGCGATCAACCAGCTCTACTCCCACCTGAGCCGGATCGGCATCGTGCCGACCCAACGCTATCTGCTCTGCCACCTGGTGGCCCGCACAGTCGAGGAGGAGTACGACATTTCACCGGTCGCCCTGGCCCGGCAGTTCGTCGCCGACCGACGGTGAACCGGGGCACCGTCCCGGCGCGGTGATCCGGGATGCTCCCGACGCCTGGATCGCGACGGCGACGGCATCGGCTGCGAGTAGGAGGCCGGGCCACCAGGGCGCAGGTCCAGTGGGATCCCTGACGTGCGCCGGGCAGGGATCGTGCCACGGCGAGGCAGACCAGTCCGGAATCGGCGATCTGTGGTGGCCTGCCTCGTCGGCGGGGTGTGCGAGACCGGGGTCGATCTTCACGCCTCGACGTGGGCCCCTGGGTTCGGGACCAGTCGGCTAGTCCTGCCAGACGTTCAGGGCCCAGGCCAGGACGTACCAGACGCAGACGTACTCGCGTCCGGAGGCGATCCCGGCGATGTGGCAGGTGACCGGGTCGGGGAAGACGCCCTGGAGTCCCCACCCACCCGCTGCCAGCGTGACCGGTGCCGCACTCACAGCCCCGGTCACGGCGGGGACCGGGGCGGCTTGGGCGGCTCCGGCCGTCACGCCCAGACCACTGGTCACCAGAGTGACGACCATGATGGACCGGGTCAGACGCTGCCGCAGCGATTGTCTGCGCATCAGGCTCCTCTCCACGCGCCCACCACCGATGTCAGGCCGTGGGCGTCCGTCGATGAATGTTGCGGTTCATGCTAAGCCGAGGAGAGGTTTTGTCTTCGGTCCACAATCCGACTTACGGGAATCCCAGGAATCGTGCTGATCCGGCCGTCCCGGGGGCCGATCCCACTGATCGTGACCGGTACTTGGGGTACCGCTGATCGTTCGCCGTTGGTTCGGCAGTGGTCAGGCCAGGAGCACTGTGACCGCCCCCGTCAGTCCCGCGAGGGCGGTCACCGCCGCTACCAGGGCGAGTAGCGCGGGTGCCGGAGCTGTCGGCGGTGCGTCCCCGGCCGACGGGTCGCCCGGGGCCCGGTGGACGTCCCGGGCCGCAGAGGCCCGGCCGGGCAGCGGCCCGATCACCACGAGCAGCGCCACGGCAGCGAACGGAATCGCGACCGCCAGCGCGACGTGCCCCAGGTCGAACGCCAGGATCCGTCCGACCACGAGCGCGGCCAACGCGTAGGCGGCGGCGGTACGACGCCACGCCAGTCTGGTCCGCTCGACGTGCAGACCCGCCCCGCTCACCAGAGGAGGCCGAGGGTGAGCAGGACCCCGACGGTCAGCAGTCCGACTGCGAGGGGCACCGCCATGCTGGTCGGCGGTGGTAGTCCCCGGCTCAGCCGCAGTGCCCGCTCGGTGCGCAACCAGCTGTACCAGGCGTGGGCCGGGGTGAGGGTGCCGAGTGCGATCAGGAGCACGGCGGCGGCCAGCCGGTACCCGGCGTGGATGGGCAGGTTCAGGCCCTCCAGGGCGATCCCGGCCGCGAAGAGCGCCAGGGACGTACGGATCCAGGCGAGGAAGGTGCGTTCGTTGGCCAGCGTGAACCGGGGATCAGGGTCGCTGCCGACGGCGAAGAGCCGCCCGGGCCGGCGGACCGAGCCGACACCGGGTGTGTCGTCCGGGTCGGTCGTCGACCGGTCGGGCGGTGGGGCGGTGGAACCCGCGTCGTGGCGTCCGGTCACAGCGAGGTCACCCCCTTGCCCACAGCGAGCAGACTGCCCGCGAGGGCGAGCAGGAGCATCATCCGGCGGGCGTGGGCTTCACTGACGCGCCGGGTGAGGAACTGCCCGCCGAGCAGCCCGACCGCCATCGCCACCGCACAGGCGACGACCAGGGGCAGGGAGACCGCCGGGGGTCCCTTGACGGCCACCGAGAGCCCGTTGCTGACCAGTCCGACGAGTTGCACGCTCGGCACGAAGGCCCGCTGCGGCCAGGCGGTGCTGGCTGCGTAGACGGCCAGGGGCGGGCCGCCGGTGGCGGCGGTGGTGTTGCAGAAGCCCGAGGCGACGCCGGCGACGAGGGCCCCGCCACGGCGGCGCAGCAGCGGAAGTTCCCGCCCGGCGACCACCCAGAGCACCGAACCGGCGGTCAGCGTGCCCACCCCGATCAGCAGCGCCGGGGTGGGCAGGGTCCGGACCACCAGCGCGCCCACCGGCACGGCGAGCGCCGCCCCGGCGACCAGGGCCACGGCGAGGCGGCGTTGCAGGTGTCGGAAGGTGCTGGCGAGCACGATCGCGCAGATCGCGATGGAGAGGAGGTTGGCGAGGGTGACTCCGGTGCGTGGCCCCAGCAGGACCACCAGGAAGGGGGCCGCCACCAGGGCGAACCCCAGTCCGGTGAGGCGCTGCGCCGTGGCGCCGAGCGCCACGGCGGCCACCGCGAGCAGATCGCCGACCGGCACGGCTCAGCGGGTGACGGCGTCGTCGACGAGGTCGGCGAGTCGGCGCAGCCGGTCGACGGAGACGGAGGCGAGGTCGGCCTCCAGCGTGGGGCTGCCGACCACGGAGGCCCAGACGGCCCGTCCGGCCAGGAACCCGGAGGCCCCGCCCCGGCAGGCGGTCTGCACTGCCAGGCCGAAGCGCTCCGCCGGCACCCCGGAGGAGAGGACGACCCAGGGGCTGTCGACGACCTCGGTGATCCGGTGGCAGCCGGCGAGGATCTCCTCCTCGCTGCCCTTGCCGTGGGTGGGGACCTCGGCCTTGTAGAGGTCGGCACCGAGGGCGCCGAGTTCCCGGGCGGCGGCGTGGATGCCGGCCTCGTGGTCGTACGCCCCGCCGTCGCGGGGGCCCCGGCTGACCGGCTCGATGATGCTGGTCAGGCCGTGCTGGCGGCACCGCTGGATGAAGTCGGTGGCGAGGGCGATCCGGCCCTCGGGGTCCTCGTCGGGACGCCAGAGCAGGAGCAGCTTGAGGGCCTTGGCGCCCTCGGCGCGGACGGTGGCCGGGTCGACGGCGGGGTCGATCGCCACGTCGGCGACGAACTCGGTGGCGCTGCCGGTGAAGGCGTCCGCGGCGGCGATCAGGGTGCAGTTCTCGGCCACCTCACCGCTTGCCACCACGGCGTCCCAGCCGAACTGCTTGTCCACCAGCAGGGCGGAGGCGTACGGGCTGAGCACCCGGGCGACGGCGACCTTGAAGTCGGTCAGCTGCTGGTCGGTGACGGGGGTGGACTGGTGGGCGGCGAACATGGCCCGGAGGGCCTCGCGCTGGTCGACGGCGAGCATCGCGTACCCGCCGGAGGGGCGGGCCAGGCTGGAGGTGGGGAAGTCGGTCACGGCTCATCCTCCCGAGCAGACAGAACAACAGATGGTAGAAGTTAACATCCGTTGTTAGAAATTAACCAGATGGGTCGGTGCTCTAGACTTCCACCCGACCGTCCGACAGGAAGGCGCCCGGCGTGACCTTGGAGTCCCTGCGCTACGACGGCGCTCCACAGCGCCGGACCCAGATCATGGCCGCGCTGCGCCGGTCGGGCTTTCTCGCCGTCACGGACCTCGCCGACCAGCTCGGCGTCTCCCCGATGACCGTCCGGCGGGACCTGCGCCGGCTCGCCGAGCGGGGCGAGGCGGTGCTGGTCCACGGCGGGGTCAGCCTGCCCCCAGGTGGTGCCGCCGGCCCCAGCTACCTGCACCGGGCGCAGGTCAACCCCGAGGCCAAGCTCGTCGTCGGCCGCGCCGCCGCCGCCCTGGTCGCGCCGGGCGACACGATCGGCGTGGACAGCGGTACGACAGCAGCCGCGGTGGCGCACTGTCTGCCCGACGACTTCGACGGCTGCCTGGTCACCCACTCCGTTCCCGTGCTGGCGCAGATGCTGGACCGACCCCGCGTCCGGGTGATCGGCCTCGGCGGCGAGATGCTGCACGAGAACCAGGCGATGGTCGGCTTCGCCGCACTGGACCTGCTGAAACGGATGCGGGTGCGGATGCTCTTCCTGGGCGCCAGCGCTGTCGACGCCCGGGGTGTCTACGTCCGTTCCGAGGTGGAGCTCACCGCCAAGCACGCGGTGATGGAGATCGCCGACGAGGTGGTCCTGGTCGCGGACGGCAGCAAGTTCGACGCCAGCGCCCCGGTTCGGGTCTGCGCCTTCGACCGGATCGACACCCTGGTCACCGACGTCGACCTGCCCCCGGCCGTGGCCGACGCCGCCCGGCGTACCGGGACCCGGCTCGTCCGCGCCTGACCTCGGCCGTACGTCACCGCACCACCCCGCCGCACCGGCCCGTCGTGCCCGCGCGTCCCGCCGACCGGCCCCGCTCCGCCGCACGCCGCACCGGGCCGCGCCGGGTCACCGCGCCCCCGTTGCCCCGTCGCGCCACCGCGTCGCGGGGCGGAATTTCCCCGGTCGGCCCGCTCAGCAGGCAACACATTTGTTACTGCCCCTTGACGAGGACTTCACGTGCCCCCAAGATTGCATGCATCTCGGCCTAAGTTGTGAGAGAGGAAACAATGCTCCGGACCTCCGCAGCCGTGGGGCAGCCCACCTCCGCGCCGCCGGACACCGCGTCGACGCCGGCGGGGCTGCCGGACGTCCCCGTGGCCGCCGTGCGGTGCCGGGTGCTGCGGGCCCGCCCCGACGAGCAGATCGCCATGTCCTTCGCCCCGCTGACCCACCGGGTGATGATCCTGGTCGAGGTCGAGCTCGCCGACGGGTCGGTGGGCGTGGGGGAGACCTGGGCCAACTACCCCTCCTGGGCGTGGCGGGAGCGGGTCGCCACGATCCGCGAGGGGGTCGCCCCCCTCCTGGTCGGTCGGCGCTTCACCGACACCGCCGAGGCCCACCGGACCCTGCTGCGCCGACTGCGGCCGCTGGGTCGGCAGTGGGGCGCACCCGGCCCGATCCACCAGGCCGTCAGTGGCGTCGACCTGGCCCTGTGGGACCTCGCCGCCCGCCACGCCGGGGTGGGACTGACCCGACTCCTCGCCGACCACCCCGAGCCGCCCGCCGAGGTCCCGGTCTACGGCTCCAGCCTCGGCCCGACCGGGGTCGCCGAAACCGCCGAACGCTGCGCCGACCTCGGCCTGACCGCCGTGAAGGTGAAGGTCGGGTTCGGTACCGACACCGATCTGGCCAACCTCCGCACCGCCCGCCGGGTCCTCGGTGACGACGCGCAGCTCTTCGCCGACGCCAACCAGGCGTGGTCCCTCGACGAGGCGCTGGAGGTCACCCCCGCCCTGGCCGAGCTGGGGGTGGCCTGGCTGGAGGAGCCGCTCGCCGGTGACCGACCGGACGAGCTGGCCGAGCTGGCCCGCCGTACCGGGATGCCCCTGGCAACCGGGGAGAACCTGTACGGGGCGGCGGCCTTCACGCCGTACCTGCGTCAGGACGCGGTGCGGATCGTGCAACCGGACCTGAGCAAGGTCGGTGGGATCACCGAGTTCCTCGCCGTCCGTAGCGCCGCCGCCGCCACCGGGCACACCGTCAACCCGCACCTGTACAACGGCGCCGTCGCCACCGCCGCGACGGTCTGCGCCGCCGCCGCCAGCCGGGCCACCCGACTCGTCGAGTGGGACATCCGCTCCAATCCGCTGCGCGCTGCCGCCGACGCGCTGCTCACCGACCACGGCACCGTCCGGGTGCCGGACCGGCCCGGCCTCGGCATCGACCTCGACCCCGACCAGTTCGACCGCTACGAGGAGCAGCTATCGTGACCGACCCCATCGTCTCGCAGGTCCTCGCCGCCGACACCGCCGTGCGGATCGCCGGCCACCGCGACGCCGGTGGCGCCCGGTTGGCGGTGCACGACCCGACCACCGGCACCGCCTTCGCCGAGGTGGCCACCGGCTCGGCGGCCGAGGCCGCCGCCGCCCTCGCCGCCGCCCGGCGCTCCGCCCCCGGCTGGGCAGGGAGCACCGTCGCCGAGCGGACCGCCGCACTGCGGGCCATCGCCGACACCGTCGAGCAGCTCGCCGGGGAGGACGAGTGGCCGGCCCTGATCACCAGGGAGACCGGCAAGCGACTCGCCGAGGCCCGGGCCGAGCTGGGGCTCACCGTGGCGTACCTGCGGATCACCGCCGAGCTGCTGGAAGGGCAGTCGCCCGAGCGGTTCGACGTGGTGCCCGGGACCCGCCACGAGGTGACGACCCGACCTCTCGGGGTGGCCGCCGTGCTCACCCCGTGGAACTTCCCGGTCTCCATCCCCGCCCGCAAGATCGCCCCTGCGGTGGCGGCCGGGGCGCCGGTGCTGTTCAAGCCGAGTGAACTCGCTCCCCTGTCGTCGTTGGTACTGGCCGAGGTGTGTGCACGGCACCTGCCCGAGGGGCTGCTCTCCACCGTCCTCGGCACCCCCGAGGAGGTGGTGACCCCCTGGCTGACCGACCCTGCGGTCCGGGTGGTCTCCTTTACCGGCTCCACCCGGGTCGGGCGGCTGGTCGCCGCCCAGGCCGCCCCGCACTTCCTGCGTACCGTGCTGGAGCTGGGTGGCTGCGCCCCCTTCGTGGTGCTCCCCGACGCCGACCCGGCGGCGGCGGCCGAGACCCTGGTGGTCGCCAAGTACCGCAACAACGGCCAGTCCTGCATCGCCGCCAACCAGGTCTTCGTCGCCGCCGAGGTGGCAGGGGAGTTCACCGAGGCCTTCGTCGCCGCCACCCGGGCGTTGCGGGTCGGTGACCCCACCGACCCGGCGACCGACGTGGGGCCGCTCGCCCCGGCCGAGGACCCGGCCCGGATGGCCGGGATCGTCGCCGACGCCGCCGCCCGGGGCGCCCGGGTGGTCACCAGCGAGGCCGCGGTCCCCGCGTCGGGGCACTTCGCCGCCCCGACGGTGCTGCTCGACGCCCCCGCCGACAGCCGGGCGATGACCGAGGAGATCTTCGGCCCGGTCGCCCCGGTGCACGTCTACCGGGACCTCGCCGAGGTGCTGCGCCTGCACCACGCCACCGGGTACGGCCTGGCCGGCTACGTCTGCGGCACCGACCTCGACGCCGCCCGTGCGGTGGCCGGCCGGCTGCGGGCCGGGATCGTCGGCATCAACACCGGTACGCCGAACACCCCCTGGGTACCCTTCGGCGGGCTCGGCCACTCCGGCCTCGGCTACGAGGGCGGACGGCCCGGCCTGGAGGCGTTCCAGAGCTTCCAGAGCGTGGCCTCCCGGCCGGTCGAGGGCTGACCATGCGTCTGCTCATCGGACAGACCGGAGCGCCGACCACAGTGGTCAACGCCAGTCTCCGGGGCTTCCTGGAGGCCGCCGACGGGCACCCGGTGCTGGCCCTGCGGGGTGGACCGGACGCCCTGGTGTCCGGCGCGTTCACCCCGGTCGGCACGGCCGACGTGCCGGTGGCGGTGACCCGTCGGGGTGGTTCCTGGCTCGGCGGTGGCCGCCGGGCGGTGACCCCCGCCGACCTCGACGCCGCGCTGGACTCCCTCGACCGGCACCGGGTCGACGGGGTCTCCCTGATCGGCGGGAACGGCACCATGGCCCTGCTGCACGCCCTCGGCGAGCGGGCCGCCGCACGGGGACGCCCCCTGGTCACCGTCGGCATCCCGAAGACCGTCGACAACGACCTGGTCGGGGTCGACCACAGCCCCGGGTACGCCTCGGCCGCCCGGTACCTGACCCGGATCGTCCCGGACCTGGCCCGCGACCACGCGGCGATGGCCGGTGTGGAGCCGGTACGGATCGTGGAGACCCTGGGCCGCTCGGTGGGCTGGCTGGCGCTGGCCGCCACCTGGCACGCCGACGACCCGACCCACGCGCCCCACCTCGTGCTGCTGCCGGAGGTCCCCTTCGACACGACGGACTTCCTGGACCGGGTCGCCGACGCCCTGGCCACCGACGGCCGGGCCTTCGTCGTGGTCAGCGAGGGGGCCGCACCGGAGTTGACCGACGAGCCGTTCGAGGCGGCCAACCACACCCGCATCCTGCTCGGCGGCGTCTCCCGGGTCCTCGCCCGTACCGTCGGCACCCGACTCGGCGTCGCCGCCCGGGGCGAGGTCCTCGGGATGGCGCAGCGAAGTGCCGCCACCCTCGCCTCCGAGGTCGACAGGCACGAGGCCGCCGAGGTCGGGCGGCGGGCGGCCCGGCTGCTGCTGGAGGGCGGCGGCGGGGTCATGGTCGGGCTGCACCGGCGGCCCGGCGATCCGTACGACGTCGGGTACGACCCGGTGCCGCTGGCCGAGGTGGCCGGCCGGACCCGGGCCGTACCCGAGCAGTGGCGCACCACCCACCCCACCGAGCTCGCATCCTTCCACCGCTGGCTGGAACCCCTGCTCGGCTGAGACGAGAACACGGAAGGGCACAACCATGCGCAGATACCTCACCGCCGGGGTCGCTCTGGCCATGGCCGGCGGGCTCCTCGTCGGCTGCGGCGGAGGCGACTCCGCCGGAGCGTCCAACGAGATCAACCTCATCATGTCCAACCACCCCTGGCAGCGGGCGATCGAGCCGCTGATCGGCGACTTCGAACGGGAATCGGGGGTGAAGGTACGGGTGCAGACCTTCGCCGAGCAGCAGATGCGTGACAAGGTGCAGCTCAACCTGCAGTCCCGTAGCTCCGCCATGGACGTGTTCATGGCGCTGCCCTCCCGGGAGGGGCCGCAGTTCGCCCGGTCGAACTACTACGAGCCGCTGGACTCGTACGTCTCCGGGGCCGCCGACTACGACGTCGAGGACTTCCCCGAGGCGGTCCGGACCGGCATGACCGTCGACGACAAGCAGATCGCCGCGCCGATCAACGTCGAGGCCGTGGTGCTCTACTACCGCAAGGACCTGTTCCGGGAGTACAACCTCACCCCACCGACCACCCTGGCGGAGCTGACCAGCACCGCGGCGGCGATCAAGGACCGCTCGAACGGCCAGGTCACCCCGCTCGCGCTGCGCGGGCAGTCCACCGCGCTGCCGTTCACCTTCGGCCCCTTCCTGCACGCCCGGGGAGTGGAGTGGACCAAGGAGGACAAGGTCACCCCCAACTTCGACGACCCGCGGGCCGTCGAGGCGATCGACCAGTACGCCACCCTGGCCCGGGAGTACGGCCCGGACGGCGTGGTCAACAACACCTTCACCCAGTCCTCGGCCCTGATGGCGGCCGGGAACGCGGCGATGATGCTGGAGTCGAGCAACGAGGTCAGCAGCCTCACCGACCCGGGCAGCTCGAAGGTCGCCGACGACCTGGGCGTGGTCTCCTTCCCCGCCGGGGAGGCCGGTTCCCGCACCACGATCCTCTCCTGGGGGCTGGCGATCTCGTCGTTCTCGCAGAAGAAGGACGCGGCCTGGAAGTTCGTCGAGTGGGCGACCGGCGCCGAGGTGCAGCAGAAGCTGACCGAGTCGGGCATCGCCCCGCCGCGTTCCTCGGTGGCCGGGTCGGAGGCGTACACCTCCTCGCTCGACACCGAGCTGCTCAAGGAGTGGAACGAGGTGCTGACCTCCGCGCAGACCACCGGCTCCACGGAGGTCGGCCCGGTCGGGGTGGCGGCGCCGGAGATGCGAAAGATCATCGGTGACGCGGTGGGCCTGGCGATCCTGGGCCGGGCCTCGGCCGCCGAGGCGGCCAAACAGATCCAGGACGGTCTCGCCCCGCAGTTGGCCAAGAACGAGGGATGACGTAGTGGTCACCACGAGTCAGTCGGACGTCTCCCGCTCCGGGCAGCCGGAGCGGGGGGCGCCGCCCCCAGCACAGCGGCGACGCCGCCGACGCCGGGTCGACCCGACAGCGCGGGGCATCCTGCCGTTCGTCCTGCCGGCGCTGCTCGCCACCGGCGCCCTGGTGCTGGTGCCGATCTTCTACACGCTGTGGCTGTCGATCACCGACCGGCGGCCGGACGGCACCAACGCCGGCCTGCTCGGCTTCGGCAACTACCGGGAGATGCTCTCCACCCCCGAGTTCTGGAACTCGCTGCGGGTGACGATCTTCCTCTTCGTCGTCTGTCTCGTGGTCGAGACGCTGCTCGGGCTGGTGCTCGGGTACGTGATGAGCCTCGACGTGCCCGGTCGGCGGATCTTCCAGGGGATGATGCTCATCCCGGCGATCACCGCGAGCGTCGCGGTCGGCCTGCTCTGGCTGCTCATCATGGATCCGACCCTCGGCGCGGCCAACCAGCTGCTCGGGGCGATCGGCATCGACCCGGTGATCTGGCTCGGTGACCCGAGCATCGCCCCCTGGTCCATCGCCCTGGTCGACATCTGGCAGTGGACCCCGTTCATGGCCCTGATCATCTCGGCGGGCATCCGGGCGCTGCCCGAGGAGCCCTTCGAGGCCGCCGCGATCGACGGGGCGAGCGGGTGGCGTACCGCCTGGCACATCGGCCTGCCGCTGCTGCGCCCGGTGCTGACCGTGGCGATCCTGCTGCGCACCGTCGACCTGGTCCGGTTCTTCGACACCGTCTACATCATGACCCAGGGGGGTCCGGTGAACGCGACGAACACCCTGAACGTCTACGGCTACCGGGCCGCCTTCATCGACCAGGCCCCCAGCTACGCGGCGGCGTTGCAGATCACGCTGCTCGTCCTGGTCATCGGCATCGCCGGGCTCTTCACCTGGCTGCGCTCCCGGGAGGCGAAGTGAGCACCGCGGCCGGCGTCGACGCCGCAGGGCGGTCCCGCCGCCGTCGCCTCGGGGTCTACGCGGCGTACGCCGTCTTCACGGTGATCTTCTTCGCCCCGGTGCTGTTCATGCTCTGGTCCTCGCTGCGGCGCAACGTGGACATCACCGGCTCGATCTTCGCCGTCACCTCGGCGCTGACCCTGGAGAACTACACCGCCCTCTTCGAGCGGTTCGACTTCGGCCGGTACATCCTCAACAGCTTCGTCGTGGCCGGCGGCTCGACGCTGCTCGGCCTGCTGCTGGGGGTACCCGCGGCGTACGTCGTGGTCCGCCGCAACCTGCCCGGCCTGGGCTTCCTCACCCTGCTGGCCCGGATGGCCCCCGGGGTGCTCTTCGTCCTGCCGCTCTTCGTCCTCTCGGTACGCATCGACGCCCCGTCGAGCACCGCGCTGAACTACGCCCTGCTGATCGTCGCCCACCTCATCATCACGATGCCGCTCTGCATCTGGCTGCTGATCCCCTTCTTCGAGGAGATCCCGATCAGCATCGAGGAGTCGACCCTCATCGACGGGGCGAACGCCTGGCAGCGGTTCACCCGGATCGCCCTGCCGCTGGCCCTGCCGGGGCTGTCGGTGGCGACGACCCTCAGCTTCGTCTTCTCCTGGAACTACTTCCTGTTCGCGCTCGCCCTGGCGAACAACGAGACGCTGCCCCTGACGGTCATCGCGTTCAACTTCATCGGTCAGGGATCGAACGACTTCGGTGGCCTGATGGCCGCCAGCACACTGATCTCGGCCCCCGCGCTGCTGCTCACCGTCTTCGCGCAGCGCTGGCTGGTCCGGGGCATCACCGGAGGTGCGGTCAAGTGAGCACGACCAGTTCCCGGGCCAGGTTCCCCGGCGCCGGGCGGATCGACTTCGAACAGGTGCCACTCGGCCCGGTCGCCCCGGGCGAGGTCCGGCTGCGGGTCGACGTCTGCGCCCTCTGCGGGTCGGACAAGCGGTTGCTCGCCGCCGGTTCGCCGGTGGTACCCGGTCACGAGATCGGCGGCACCGTCGTCGAGGTGGGGGCGGGCGTCACAGTGCCGACCGGCACCCGGGCCATCGTCTACATCCCCGTCTACTGCGGCGAGTGTGTGCGCTGCCGGTCCGGGGCGACAAACCAGTGCCTGGCCCTGGGGGAGCTGATCGGCTGGCAACGCGACGGCGGGTTCGCCGAGCACGTCGACGTACCGGCCCGCTGCGTGCTGCCGGTCCCCGACGACGTACCGCTGGACGTCGCCGTGCTCGGCCTGGACACCGTCGGGACCGCCGCGCACGCGCTGCGGCTGGCCCGGCGCACCCGGGCCGGCGACGTCGACCGGGCCCTGGTGGTGGGGGCCGGTCCGCTGGGGCTCGGCGTCGTCGCCGTCGCCCCGCTGCTGGGGGTCGGCGAGGTGCACGCCTACGACCCGCACCCCGGTCGGCTGGACACCGCCACACGGCTCGGCGCCGCCGCCGTCACCGCCGAGGAGCTGACCCGGGAGAACCGGTACGACCTGGTCGTCGAGGTCTCCGGGGCGACCGCCGCCCGGGAGACCGCCCAGCGGGTGGTCACCCCCGGCGGCACCGTGGTGGCGCTCGGCGAGTCGAACGAGCCGTACACGATGCCCGCGACCCCACGGTGGCGGCGCACCGACTGCTTCACGGTGCGCTCCTTCTACTTCCCGATCAGCGAGGTGCCGGAGAACTGGGCCCTGCTCCGGGCGGTCGGCACCACCCTGCGCGACACCCTGACCCACCCCCTGCCCCTGGCCGAGCTGCCCGGGGCGTTCGCCCGGTTCGTCGCCGGAGACCACGTCAAGCCCTGCATCGTCACGGAGGAAGCCCGATGAGTCTGCTGATCCTCGCCATGGACCAGCGCCCCTGGCTGACCAAGGCCCTGTACGGGCACACCGGCACCGCCGCCGTCGCCGAGCGGGCCGCGATCGCCGACGGCAAGCACATGGTCCTCGACGGGCTCCTCGCCGCCCTGGCGGACGCCCCCGAGCTGCGGGAACATGCCGCCGTACTGGTCGACGACCTGCTCGGGCCGGGGGTGCCGGAGCGGGCCCACGCCCACCGGGTCACACTGAGCATGCCGGTGGAGCGCGGGGGCCTCGACGTCTACGAGACCGAGCCCGCCGACCTGCCCGGCTTCCTGCGCCACCACGGGCCCGCACTGCCGAAGGTGCTCATCCGGTACAACGTGGACGGCGACCAGGCGGGCAACGCCGTGCAGCGGGACCGGCTTGCCGAGGTGGCCACGGCGGTCCGCGACAGCGGCGGCCGGTTCCTCGTCGAACTCCTGGTACCGCCGACCCCTGGGCAGCTCGCGGCGGTCGACGGGGACACCGACGCGTTCGACCGGACGCTGCGCCCCGAACTCATCCTGCGCGGGATGACGGAGCTGTCCCAGGCGTTCCCCGTCGACGTGTGGAAGCTGGAGCACCTCGCCGAGGTCGACCACCACCGGGCCGCCACCGACCTGGCCGCCGCCACCGGCGGTGAGTGCATCCTGCTGGGCGCCAACGCCCCGGCGGAGACGGTGGACCGACGGCTGCGCGCCGCGGCAGCCGGTGGCTTCACCGGCTTCGCCATCGGCCGTAGCATCTGGTGGGACGCGCTGCGCGGACTGCTCTCCGGCGAGGTCACCCGCCCGGAGGCGGTCGCCTCGGTGGCGGCCACCTACCGCAGGTTCGCCACCGGCTTCCTCGCCGCCGCGTCCACCGCCGCAGCCGGCACCGGGTCGGCCGGCACGTCTGTCGAGTGAGGTCACCTGTGCCGCCCACGTCGATCAGCCCCCAGCAGCAGCGGACCGCGACCGAGGAGTCCGCCCGGCCCCCCGCCGAGGAGGCGGTCCGGGCCGGGGACGCGGTCCGGCCCCGCGCCGAGGAGGCGGTCCGGGCCGGGGAGACCATCTACCAGGCGGTCCGCGACCGGATCATCTCCGGCGAGCTGCGGCCCGGGGCCCGACTCAGCATCCCGGCGCTGGCCGAGGAGTTCTCGGTCAGCCGCAGCCCCGTGCGGGACGCCGTCATCCGGTTGGTGCAGGAGGGCCTGGCCAGCGAGAACATGAACCGGGGCGCGGTCGTCGCCCGGATCTCCGGGGCCGAGCTGGTCAGCCTCTACGAGGCGCGGGAGGCGCTGGAGTGGGCGGCCGCCCGGCTCGCCGCCCAGCGGTACACCCCGGCCCTGCGGCGTACCCTGCTCGGGCTGTTGACAGCGCACCGGGCCGCCGCCGAGGCCGGCGACCTGGCCCAGCACCTGGAGCTGGACGCGGCGTTCCACCGGGAGATCCGGCTGGCCGCCCAGAGCCCGGTGCTCGCCCAGATGCTCGACGGGGTGCAGGGGCGGGTCCGGCTGGCGATGCGCTCCACCAGCGTGCAGGGGGGCATGCTGCTCGCCGTCGACGAGCACCAGGCCATCTTCGAGGCCATCTGCGCCGGTGACCCGGACGCCGCGGCCGAGGCGGCGTTGGCGCACATCCGCCGCCTCAAGGAGAAACTCCATGCCGGCCGCTGACCCCGGCCCGCCGACCGGTCCCGGGAGTACGGCCGCCGTCCGGTTCCACGGGCCGGGCGACGTCCGGTTGGAGCAGGTGCCCGCCCGGGACCTGATGCCGCACGAGGTGGCTCTCGCCCCGCTGGCTGTCGGGGTCTGCGGCACCGACGGGCACATCGTGGCGGGCTCCTTCCCCGCCGCCCCACCGGTCGTGCTCGGCCACGAGGTCTGCGGCCGGGTCACCGAGCTGGGGGCGGAGGTCGACGGGCTCGACGTCGGGGACCTGGTCACCGTCGAGCCTCACCACTACTGCACCGCCTGTACGTACTGTCGGCTCGGCCAGGAACACCTCTGCGACCACCGACGTGGCTACGGGGTACGGCTCGACGGCGGGATGACCCGACGGCAGGTCGTCCCGGCGCGGATCGCGTACCGGCTGCCGACCGGGACACCACCCTGGATCGGCGCGCTGACCGAGCCGCTGGCCTGCTGCGTCCACGGGATGGACCGGTTGGCCCCGGTCTCCGGCCTCCCGGCGTTGGTCTACGGCACCGGACCGGCCGGCGCGATGATGGTGGCGCTGGCCCGGTCCGCCGGCTGCGCCCCGGTCGTGGCGATGGACCCCCGTCCGCACCGACGCACCCTGGCCCTGGCGATGGGGGCGCACGCGGCCCTCGACCCGACCGACCCGGCGACGGAGTCGGCGGCCCGGGCGCTGACCGGCGGCCTCGGTTTCCCGTACGTCGTGGACGCCGTCGGATCGTCGTCGATCCTGCGCGACGCGGTGGCGATGGCGTCGCGGGGTGGACGGATCCTGGTCTTCGGGGTCGCGCACCCCGAGGACGAGGCGAGCATCCGGCCGAACGAGATCTTCTCCCGGGAGCTGACCATCATCGGGGCCCTGATCAACCCGTACACCCACCACCGGGCGGTGGGCCTGCTCTCCGCGCTGCCCCTGGAGCAGCTGACCCCGGCCTTCTTCGGGCTCGACGAGCTGCCGGCGGCCCTGGCCGAGCAGCGCTCCGGCACCGCCGACAAGGTTTTCCTCGCCCCGTACGGCGAGTCGGCCGCCACCACCCCGGCGTAGCACCCCCGCCCACCCCGGCGTAGCACCCCCGCCCACCCCGGTGGGCACCACCCCGAGTCGTGGCGACATTGGGGTCGCTCGATGATCCGAGGGCGCTCGACCCTTGCTCCATAATGGTGCGTGCAATATTCTGCACTCTGGATGTGGGATCGTCGGCTCGCCGAGGATCCGTCCGGGAAGCCGATGCGGCGAGGGAAGGACCAAGTCCATGAGCACTGCCGATCGAGAGATCCAGAACGTCGTACTGGTGCACGGCGCGTTCGCCGACGGCTCCGGCTGGCGCGGCGTGTACGAGAACCTGACCTCCCGGGGATACCGGGTCACCGTCGTGCAGAACCCGCTCACCTCGCTGGCGGACGACGTCGCGGCGACCCGGCGGGTGCTCGACCGGCAGGACGGCCCGACCGTCCTCGTCGGCCACTCCTGGGGCGGCACCGTGATCACTGAGGCGGGAGTGCACCCGAAGGTCGCCGGGCTGGTCTACGTGTCGGCGCTGGTGCCCGACGTCGGCGAGACCTCCGCCCAGCAGTACGAGGGGTTCGCCCCCACACCGGAGTTCGTCATCGACGTCGTCGAGGGGTACGGCCACCTCGCCCCCGACACGTTCAAGGCCGGGTTCGCGGCGGACACCAGCGACGCCGACGCCGCCTTCCTCCGTGACTCGCAGGTACCCGTCAACATGGCGGTCTTCGCGACCCCGGTGCAGCACGCGGCCTGGCGCGACAAGCCGAGCTGGGCCGTGATCGCCACCGAGGACCGGGCCTTCGACCAGGCGATGCTGCACCACATGGCCAAGCGGAGCAACGCCACGGTCACCACCGTCCCGGCCAGCCACGCCCTGTTCATGACCCAGCCCGGCGTCGTCTCCGACGTGATCGTCACCGCTGCCCGGAGCGCCCTCGGCGGCGGCGTGTGACGCGTTGACAGGTGCGCTGACGCAGGGTGAAATATATTGCATGCCGATCCCCGAGCGTCAGGGTGTGATTCCGCGGGCCCTGCTCCGGGAGAACGCGTACCGGTCGATCCGCGACGCCATCGTCGACGGCACCCTGGTGCCGGGGGAGCGACTCAACGACGTCGACCTCGCCCAGTGGCTGGGGGTCAGCCGAACCCCCGTGCGTGAGGCGCTGGCCCGGCTGGAAGAGGCCGGCCTCGTCCAGACCAAGCCCGGTCGGTACACAATGGTCACCCCACTGGACGTCCAGGCCGCCCGGGCGGCCCAGTCGGTCACCGCAGCAATGCACGAGCTGGCAGTACGCCAGGCGGTCCCCCGCCTGTCGGCAGACGAGATCGAGGCCATGCGGGTCGCCAACCGGCGGTTCGCGGCGGCCCTGCAAGCAGGCGACGTCGACGCCGCGATCGCCTCCGACGACGAGTTCCACGGCGTTACGGTGACGGCCGCCGCCAACCCGGCGATCCGCTCGGTGCTGGAACAGTTCACTCCGCTTCTGCGCCGGCTCGAACGACTCCGCTTCTCCTCCCTGAGCGGGCGCGACTCCGTGGCACTGCACGAACGCATCATCGAACTCTGCGCGGCCGGCGACGCGGACCGGGCCGCGGCGGCGGCCCGGGAGAACTGGCTGAGCCTGGATCCCCTGTTCGACTTCGAGACACCCACGCCGTAGCCCCTCCGGTTCGTCGTCAGTCCCGGGCTGGGCGGCGGCACGCCAGGAGGGAACCACGACATGGCACGGTTACCGGGAAAAACGGCGTTGGTCACCGGCGGCGCCATGGGAATGGGCGCCGCGACCGTGCGCCGGTTCGTGACCGAGGGCGCGAACGTGGTCGTCGCCGACGTGAACCTCCCGAAGGCAGCGGCGATCGCCGCCGAACTCGGGCCGTCGGCCGTCGCCGAGCAGCTCGACGTCCGGTCGGCCGACGAGTGGGCCACCCTCGTCGGACGGACCGAGGAGCGGTTCGGCACCCTGGACATCCTGGTCAACAACGCCGGCATCGCCGACCCGGCCCCGCTGGAGCAGTGGGACGCCGCGCGGCTGCAGCGCACGCTGGACGTCAACCTGATCGGAGTCTTCAACGGCATCCAGGCAGTGGTCCCGGCGATGAAGCGCGTCGGTGGCGGATCGATCGTCAACATCGGCTCCGTCGGCGCCCTCCAGGGAGTGCCGAGAATGGCCGGATACGTGGTGGCGAAGTGGGGCGTACGCGGCCTGACCAAGACCGCCGCGCTGGAGTTGGGCGTGCACGGGATCCGCGTGAACGCCGTCCACCCCGGTCAGATCCGGACCCCCATGACCGACGGCGTCGTCTTCGACACCAGCAACGTCGCACTCGGCCGGGTCGGCGAGCCCGACGACATCGCCCGGATCGTCCTCTTCTTCGCCAGCGACGACTCTGCCTTCGTCACGGGCAGCGAAGTGGCCGGCGACGGCGGGCAGATCGCCGGACCCGCCGACTACCAGGGCCTACCCCGTTAGCATCCCCGACACCGAGGGGCGGTCATGTTCTGAATGAGGGGTGTCAGGTGTTCGAACTGCGGGCCCTCAAGGTGTCTATGGAAGGGGTCCACCGAGGGGTACCTGGCGCAGTCGTCGTACGGCTGCTGTGCATCGTGTGGCCGTGGCGCGCAGGCTGAGGCCGGTGAACCGGGTCGACGCCGTACCCCGCCTCGGGTGCCTGGATTGGACGGTGGGCCGGGGGTACCGAGCTGCGGATCCCCTCGCGGCCCGGGGGGATGTTCGCCGTCCCGACCCTCGTTGCGCACTACGTCAGCGTCCACTCCTACCGGCCTCCGGCCGACTTCATCGACGCGGTGCGCGGGTACGACCCCGGCTGGATGGTCGAGCCGAGCCCATGGATCCCCGACCACGCCGACCGCCTCACCTTCTCCTGAACGAACGAAGGAGGCAGGGCGCTGTCCTGCGCCGGGCGAAGGTCTGTGCCGTCACCGAGGACCGACCCGCGAGCTGTCACATGGAACATGTTCTGGTGAAGCCGAGGGCCCGGTATCCGGGCATGCGGCGAGGAAGTGAGGCGGCGAGGATGGGTGTGGCCGGGTCGTGATAGTCGTGGACCTCGGCGAGATCCTTGCCGGGTGCCGCCACGCAGGCAAGCCAACTCAGATATCACCTATCGGGCGCAGCAGACCCGTGACGAAAGCTGTCAGCCGGTGATGAGGTGGTCCAGGTGGTAGTGGTTCCACCAGCTGGGGCGGTGTTTGCGGATGACACCGTCGGTGCGGGTCAGGTAGAGGTAGTTGCCGTCTTGGATCAGTGCGGCGTCCTCGCCCCGGCCGGCCAGGATCCTGCCGACGGCCGTCACCATGTTGGGGATTCCCTTGTCCACGATGTCGTCGGCGCGCATGGAGAAGGTGACGTTGACGTAGGTGTCCGGTTCCCATTCCCAGCGGGCGTCGCCGTCTGTCTCGGCCTCGTAGTAGCCGTGGGCACCGGAGCGGACGGCGATGGCGTAGCCGCGTTGGTCGTACAGTCGGGCGGTGAACAGGCCCGGCTTGAACGCCGGCTGTGGCGTCTCGGCGGGTTCGGCGGCGGTCAGCGCGGCGACCTCGCCGACGGGAGGATCACCGGCCAGGACCAGGCGGAATTCCACGGCCATCAGGCCTTCCCTTCTCGGTCTCGCCGGAGGATCTGGACGGTCGTACCGTCGCCCCTCACCGCGACCAGTTCCTTCAGTCCGTCGATGGGCCAGCTGTCGAACTGGCGGTGTAGGGCCGTCGGGTCGCCTCGCCAGTCGGTGAGGTTCAGCGTGACGCGTTGGGTCTGCCCGTCGTCGATCTTCTCCTGGACCTGTGCCCAGATGTTGCGTGCCGACGTGGTGGCCTGCGGGGAGTAGCAGTCGAAGACGTGGCCTTCGATGAGATAGTCGGGGTCCTTGTCCGGGGACCCGCTGTCACCGGTGCGCTCCCGGGAGGTGCCGACTTCCTGTCGGGTGGGGTTCTGGTGTACCCGGTAGCCGTTGTCAGCGACCGTGTCGGCGCACTCGTTCTCCAACTCGAGGGCTCGCCTCGTGCTGTCGTCGGTCTTGGGTCCGATTCTGGTACGCGGCCCGGTCGGTCTGCCGTTGCCGGCCCCCGTGGGTGTCCTGCTCCAGGGCGGGAACACGGTGTCGGGGGCCTGCCCTGGCTCTGCGCCCGCTCGACCCCGGCCGCGAGCGTACGCAGCTCACCGGTGATCTCTTCGATGCTCGACAATGCCAGTCGGACAGTGCTGTTGGGTGAAGGTTTCGGCGAGCCCGTAGTTGTCCCACCATTGTGGTCGGTGTGTGCGTAGCCGGCCGGCGGTTCGGGTGAGCAGGAGCCAGTTGTTGCCCAGGACCAGGGCGGCGTCCTCCGGCCGGTCGGCGAGGACCCGGGCCACGGCGGCCACCATGTCTGCGGTGGCGGTGTCCGGCTGGTCGTTCTTGACCATGTCGAAGATGACGTTGACGTACCTGTCGGGTTCCCACTCCCAGTGGGTGCCGTCGTCGCCCTCGGCGTCGAGGTAGCCGTTGCTGCCCGCGAAGACGCTGACGCTGAAGCCCCGCTGGGTGGTCAGGTCGGCGGTGAGCAGGCGGGGGCCGCCGGCTCCGGTGGAGTCCCGGAAGCCGTCCGGTACGACGAGCGCCGCCACCTGTTCCAGCGGGATGTCCCCGGCCAGTGTCAGTCGGTAGTCGATGCCCATGTGCTGCTCGCTCTCAGTCTCGCCGCAGGATTTGAATGATCTCACCGTTCCTGGTCACCGCCGCGACCTCCTTGAGGTTGGGGATGGGCCAGTCGTCGAACTGCTTGCGCAAGGCGGCGAGGTCGCCAGTCCAGTCCTGGAGGTTGATCACCACTCGCTGGGTCTGCTTCCGGACGATCTTCTCCTCGACGGCCGTCCAGACCCCGCGCACGGCCCTGGTGGCCGTCGGTGAGTAGCAGTCGAAGACGTGTCCCTCGACCAGGTAGTCCGGGTCTTTGTCCGGCTCTCCGGTATCACCGGTGTCGTGCCGAGCCTGGCCGATCTCCTTACGGGTCGGGTTCTGGTGCACCTGGTACGCCGCGTCGGCAAGCGTGTCCGCGCACTCGTTCTCCAATTGCAGGGCCCGCTGCACTGCGGCGTCTGCGGAGGGTCGGATCCTGGTCCGGGACCCGGTGGGCTTTCCACCCGGTGTACCGGTGGGACGCCGTGACCATCGCATGCTCCCCGCGCTGGTGGTGGAACCGGTGCGACCGGCGTTGGAACGCGGGTCCGCAGAACCCGTGGCGTTCTCGGGGCCGGGGCTGACCGTCGGGGGACGGTCAGCCCCGCTCAGTTTCCCGCCACTGAAGCTGCGAGAGCGAGGCGGCTGTTCCATCTCTACTGCCCCTATATGCAATCGTCCGCAGACACGGTCCGACGTTGCCGCCATCTCCTACCTGAAGCCCTTGGACACGGGAGAGCGGATCGACCCCGCGGACCTGCTCAGGTAGGGCTGGCGGCCGGCTGGGTCTCATTCCCGGGTCCGTGCTTCGTGGCGGATGGCGAACGCACCGATCGTGAGCACCGTTGTCGCCGTCGTCGTGGCCATCACCAGGGCCAGGGCGGGTGAGCCGATCAAGGCGGGCCCGGGTACGGCGGAGGCGAAGGCGTTGTCGTAGCCGAGTTGCATGGTGGCCAGGAGGACCGCCACCGTGGCCAGGAGGACCAGCACCCGGTGGCGGCCGGCCGTGGGCAGGAGCAGCATGGCCGAGACGCTGAGTAGCGCCACCAGCGCTATGGTGCCGAGCCCGATGCCGGCCAGGGTGCCGGTGTCCACGGCCAGGATGTTGCCGGACCGGTGTGCGACCAACGGTGCCCCCGCTGCGGCGAGTGCCGTGCTGGCCCCCATCGCGAACAGCAGGACCCAGACTCGGCCGGGAAACCGGCCCCGGCGTCCCTGCGACGGGGCCGACCCGGCCAGTAAGATCGCGACGACCACGCCGAGGAGCAGCTGCCACCCGGGGTCGGGGGTGCCGATGCCGATGGCCAGTACCGCCAGGTCGGCCACCGCTACCGCGCACGCCGCACCCGTGGCCGCCCTGCGCCAGCCGGCTGCCAGGGCTGCGACCACCAGTGCCCAGCCGGCCAGGCGGGCCCAGCCGGTCGCCCCGATGACGGTGGTCGGGGCGTGCTCGGCGAAGCGCCAGGACCAGACGGCCGCCGCCACGACCGGGCGGGTCTGGATGCCCAGCATCAACACTGCGGTCAGTACGCCGACGGCGGAGGCCGCCGCCCCCCAGGTCCCCGTGCTCCCAGTGGTGCGGGCGGCACCGATCCGCCGCATGATCGCAGCCCGAACCATGTCGACCACCTTTCTGAGCCGAGGACGAATCTGTCCCGGGACGACACGGCCCATCAAGACCCGAGAACTTGATGCCGTACCGGTTGTGAGACTCCGCCGAATACCGCCCCAACAGCCTTGGTAGAGCCCATGGCTATTCGCTGGTGGCGGGCACGCGTGGCGGTGCACCGCCACTCCTGACGAAGGTGGCCGCGATCTGAATGGCAGTCTCGGGACGTAGCCGGAGGTGTGCTGCGGGGTACTCGGTGGGTACTCCGCCGAAGTCGAAGTGGAGACCTTGTTGTGGAGCGGTGGCGGTGGGGTCGGTGAGGTAGCCGCCGGTGTCGGCGATGTGGACCGCGAAGGCGTGGGTGGGATGGCCGAGCCCCACCTGGAGGCCAGGCGGCAGGTCGTCGGGATCGTCGGTGGTGTCGGAGAAGATGGTGACCACGACGGGCTCGCCAGCCTGGTGGATCTTGCCCAGGAGGGTATCCAGGGCGGCGGGTTCGGTCACGTCGGCTTCGTGGTTGTCGCGGTGGTCGCCTCGGTCGTAGGTCCAGGTCACCTTCATGCGATCGCCTTTCCGTTGCCGGTGTAGGTGCGCCAGTGGCGTACCTGTCCGTCATCGTCGCGTACGTAGACGGTCAGTCGTGCGCCGGCGGGGAGGAGCCGGGAGAGGATCTTCTCGCAGCCGTAGGGGGTGTAGTCGCAGGGCGGGTTGTTGGTCACGACGGCCGCGTCGGTGAGGTGTTCGCGGCGCATCCGGGCGGCGAGCTTGGCCTCCAGGTGGTCGGTCGTGGTGGCGATGAGCTGGTAGGCCGGTTTGAGGTCGGCGGCGGCAGCCGGGTCGCGGCCGGATCTCATCGTTATCTGTTGGCCGTCGATCAAGGCGACACCGGAGGTGGGGTCCTTCGCCTCTCGTCGAGGCAGGTCACGAGCGGCCTCCGGCAGCCAGGCGGGTAGCGGCTCGGAGGATGCCGGTCCATCGGTCGTGGTCGTGGGCGCGTCGCCTGGGATGGGCGGTCGGCTGATGTGGCTTCCACCTCCCGTCACCGGCCCCTCCGTACCGCCGATCTGACGAGCCCGTGCCAGCGCTTCCTCGACGTGCTCCCGGGCCTCGGTGCTCCGCCTGAGAACGGCTGCCAGGAGTTCCAGTACCTGTTCCAGGCCCGCCAGCATCGGGCCCGGCTGCCCTCCGTGCAGCACCGCTGTGACGAGCCGCCGCGCCTCGTTGACCGCCGATCCCGCGCCGGTCACCCGACCCTGTACCGCAGTCACCGCCATCGCCACAGGTGTGAGCGCGGCGATGATCTCCTGCGGCGCCGGCTGGTGCGCCACCGCGTCGACGAACCGGCAGGCCGCGCCCAGGACATCCGCGGCCTCGACCAGCCGGGAGCGGGCGTGCCCGAGTACCTGTCGCATCCTGGCGAGACCGGCCGCGACGCCGGCGAAACCGGAGGCCACCGCGCGGGCGGCGGTCTGCTCGACACGCTGATCGACCGTAGTGGCCACCTGCTGCGCGCGGGCCACACCTGCGGCCATCGCCTGCAGGTCGGCACGTACCGTGCCGGTCAGTGACACCCTCACCCACCCCCAACGCCCTACGCGGCAATGGCAGCGTAAGGCCCATTGACGGAACGCTGTTTGTCGAACTGGGTCCGCCGGTGGTCGCCGGTGCGGTGGTGCGCTCGCCTCCGGTCGCTGGGCAGCCTGCGCCGGGCTTCGGTGCCGGAATTCCGCCTCCGGCGCCGCTGGGGTTACTGAACCCGAAAGACGCCCTCGCCTGTGTTCGCAGGGTTAGTACTCCAGCCGCACCTGGTGGAGTCGGTGTCTTGCTGGTAGTGGGCTGTTCGGGCGCGGTACTGGTGTCGGCGTCGCCATCGTGACCATCGATGGATGTGGTCGAACGGTCGGGCGGCGGTGATCAGGTGTGCCAGCAGACGTCGGACCTCGCCGAGGGTGTAAGGAATGAGGCCGGCATCGGATGGGTCTGCTGCACCGATAGGTGACATCTGAGATGGCTTGCCCCGGCGGTGAGCTGGAAGGATGTCGCTGTGCCCAAGCCCTACCCCCGAGAGTTCCGCGACGACGTCGTGCGGGTGGCCCGTGATCGGGACCCTGGTGTGACGGTCGAGCAGATCGCGAAGGACTTCGGTGTCCACCCGATGACCTTGTTCAAGTGGTTGCGCCAGGCCGACGTTGACGGCGGGACCAAGCCTGGCGTCAGTGGCAGCGAATCGGCCGAGTTGCGGGAGGCCCGGAAGCGGATCAGGCTCCTGGAGCAGGAGAACGAGGTCCTGCGTCGGGCTGCGGCGTACTTGTCGCAGGCGCATCTGCCGGGAAAAGGCTCTACCCGCTCGTGAGCGAGCTGGCCGCCGACGGGATCCCCGTGGCGGTGACGTGCCGGGTGTTGAGGATCGCTCGTCAGCCCTACTACCGGTGGCTCGCCCGCCGTGTCACCGACGCTGACCTGGTGGCGGCGTATCGGGCGGACGCGTTGTTCGACGCGCACCGGGATGATCCGGAGTTCGGCTACCGGTTCCTGGCCGACGAGGCCCGCGCCGCCGGACACCCGATGGGCGAGCGCACCGCGTGGCGGATCTGCTCCGGCATGGGCTGGTGGAGCACCTTCGGCAAGCGCAAGCGTCGGGGCAAGGGCGGCAAGGTCGGTCCGCCGGTGCACGACGATCTGGTCCGCCGCGACTTCACCGCTGACGGGCCGAACCGGCTGTGGTTGGCCGACATCACCGAACACCGCACCGCCGAGGGCAAGCTCTACCTGTGCGCGATCAAGGACGTGTGGTCCCACCGGATCGTCGGCTACTCCATCGACTCCCGGATGAAGTCGAGGCTGGCCGTCAACGCCTTACACAACGCCGTAGCCCGCCGTGGTGACATCGCCGGGTGCGTGCTGCACACCGACCACGGATCCCAATTTCGATCACGGAAATTCGTCCACGCCCTCGAAGCAGTGACGCGGGCTCGCTCCAGGAAACGCCCTCCCTCAGAAGGCCACGACCTCCGACTGCGCGGGGGACCCCATCATGAGTACGGAGCTGATCGCACTGATCGGTGGAGTCCTGCTGATCGCAGCACTGGCCAGGGCCGGTCTGCCCACGGTCACCTGGATCCTGTTCCGGCTACGCCTCACCCGATCACTGGCGCTCCTGCTCACTCTCCTCCTGAT